>JAJRWG010000282.1 GCA_024276895.1 Bacteroidota bacterium | reverse complement strand
GGCCTGACCTGGCCGGTCAGTATTACGGAAGTGGACGAAACCGGGATGAAAGAATGGGAATTACATTTCCCCGACAGTATCTCCAGCTACCGGGCCATGCGCTTCAACTGGAAAACAGAGTTGTTTACAACCAACGTTGATATCATCGATTTCGGGGAATACGACGACTAAGTTCCGTGGACAAGCATTGTGAGAATTACCAACAACGCTGAGCAGGAACTGAGCATCACCGGTACGCACAACCACCTGGAATCGTACACTGTGCCCACGCCCATGCCGTTAACCATCCCGGCCGGCGGCTATGCCGACATCATCGTCCGTTTTTTTCCCGAAGAACTGGGGCAGCTTAACGATGTGCTGACCATCTATTCACAATCGCTTTACGCCGACAGCCTGCCACAGCTCATTGCCCGTCAGGTGATCTTAAAAGGCTCCAAAACCGACAACCAGCCCCCTTCGGCTGTCATCGAACCGGGGGACGGAAGTACAGACCTCCCGCAGGACACCATCATCACCATCCGTTTCAACGAGGGCATGATGCGTGCCGACGGGAACATCATCCGCAACGACGACCTGGCCGGCATTGTCGTTTTTAAAGAGAATGACGAAAACGGTGAAGCGGTTCCTTTCAGAGGAAACATTGATTTGTGGAAGAAAGTCATCACCATCAGGCCCGACAGCCTGAAGCCTTCGCAAACCTATTTCGTAAGTATCCCCGGCGAAACCCTGTCTGACAAAAGCGGAAACCTGCTGGTTGAAACCGTTTCCGCCGGCTTCACCACCGAAGCGGGCTCGGATGTTTTCGATGACGTTTTTCAGTCCGTCAGCGTGTTTCCCAATCCCACTAAGGCTTACCTGCAAATCAGCTATGGAGACCATCGCCCCTCAGCCATTAGGATTTTCAGTTTGCAGGGCAGGCTTGTAGGCAACTATCATCCCGGGAACCGGAAGACTGGCTTCATCGATCTTGGCCGGCAAGCCAGTGGAATTTACATTCTGGAGATTGACTTTCCGGGTCTTGCGAAACCGGTGAGTTTCAAGGTGATTAAACATTAAACCTTAAAAAGAAAAATGAAACGACTTCTCATTGTTACCGGCGGCGGCGACTGTCCCGGTTTAAATGCCGTCATCCGTGCCATTGTACACCGTGCAAAGCAGGAAGACGAGTGGGAGATCCTGGGTAGTATACAGGCCTTTAACGGCATCCTCTGGGAGCCCACCGAGGTGGTTGTCCTCGACAACAACAAAGTAGCGGGCATCCATTTTCAGGGCGGAACCATCATCGAAACCACCAACAAGGGAGGCCCTTTCGCCTGGCCGGTGAAAGACAAAAACGGCCGGTGGAAAACCGTTGACCGTTCCGATGAAATGATCCGCAAGCTGCAAAACATGCACATCGATGCCGTGATCAATATCGGTGGCGACGGATCGCAAAGGATTTCATAAAAACTTTATAAAAAAGGGCTGAACATCATCGGTGTGCCCAAAACCATCGACAACGACCTGTCGTCCACCGACTCCACCTTTGGTTTTCAGACTGCCGTGCAGGTGGCCACCGAGGCTGTTGACAAACTGGTAACCACCGCGGCAAGCCACAACCGTGTGTTCGTGTTGGAAGTGATGGGTCGCGACGCGGGATGGATCGCGCTGCATGCAGCCGTTGCCGGTGGTGCCGAGGTGTGCCTCATTCCCGAAATTCCTTACGAAATCGAAAAGGTGAAAGCCGCGTTGGAAAAACGCTTTCATTACGACCGTGGATTTGCCGTTGTGGTGGTGTCGGAAGGCGCTTTCCCGAAAGGAGGCAGCGTGGTTGCGCACCAAAGCGAAGAGGTGGGCTACCGAAACAGGGTACTCGGTGGCATTTCGCGACAACTGATTGAAGAACTGAAAGCAGCCGGTTTTCAGCACGACCTCCGCGAAACGGTGCTGGGTCACCTGCAACGCGGCGGCATACCCATCGCTTATGACCGTGTTCTGGCTGCACAGTTTGGTGTCAAAGCTTTCGAGATGGCACTCAAGGGCGATTTCGGCAAGATGGTGTCATACCAGCATCCCGACTTTGTGGCTGTTCCACTCAAAGAAGCCATTGCCAAACCCAATCTCGTTACCAAAAAACACGCACTCCTGGACACCGCCCTCGGACTGGGTATTTGTTTGGGGAATTAGCTTTCGTACGCCCTGCTTTTCAAGCAGTATCAGACCTCGAAATAAAGCTCCGGGAATCCGGACGGAAAGAAGGCTCAAATTGAAACACCTCATTCGTTACCACTTTTTTAATATTTTTGCCGATACCCTTCATTAACTAAAAAATAACAAATGGAAAATTTAAATGACTTAACCGGTCAGGCTGACCAGTTCATGGCCTGGCTAACGGAAAACGGAATTGCCTGGGGTTTAAAATTACTCAGTGCTGTTGTTGTACTCATCATCGGACTCTGGATCATCAGAGCAGTGATGAACAGAGTAGGCAAAATGATGAAGAAAAACGATACCGACCCCTCGCTCAGGTCTTTCTTAAGGAGTATGCTGAGCATCACTTTGAAGATACTTCTTTTCATCAGTGTACTCATGATGCTGGGCATTGAGATGACTTCTTTTATTGCCATTCTCGGTGCTGCAGGTCTGGCGGTTGGTCTGGCCCTGTCAGGCACTTTACAAAATTTTGCCGGTGGTGTGATGATTTTACTCTTCAAGCCATTCAAAGTGGGTGATTTGATAGATGCCCAGGGTTATTTGGGTGTGGTAAAAGAAATCCAGATCTTCATAACCGTTTTAACCACACCCGACAACAAAACCATCATCATCCCCAACGGCGGACTATCCACCGGATCGCTGACCAACTACAGCAGTGAGCCTACCCGGAGGGTGGACTGGAGTTTTGGCATTGCTTACGGTGATGATTACGACAAAGCCAAAGCCATGATCCTGGACATGCTTAAAAATGATAAAAGAATACTTTCCGACCCGGAACCTTTTGTTGCCCTCGGCGAAATGGCCGACAGCTCGGTGAACATCACCACCCGTGCCTGGGTAAAGGGTGCCGATTACTGGGGCGTGTTCTTCGATATGAACGAACAGTTCTACAAAAATGCCGACAAGCACGGGCTCAGCATCCCGTTCCCGCAAATGGATGTGCATCTGGATAAAGCATAAAGATCATTTGACAAATACCTGAAATCTAACTTTTCCAAAGTTTCAAACTTTGGAAAAGTTATTTTAAACAATAAGTTCGATGAAAAAACATTTACTGATCCTCTTTCTTGCCGGTTGTACATTTTTCAGCAGTCAGGCCCAAACGAAAGTTTATGCCACCGGTGGCATGGAAATGATTTTTTCCTTTGCCCAAGTTGACAACAATGGAATATCCGGTGGGAACATCATGCGATGGGCGCCTGTTTTTAATGTGCAGGTTTACGGTAATGTTGATTTCGGAAAACACTTCGGACTGATTTTTGGCGGTGCCATCAGAAATGTGGGCTTCATTTACCAGGTGCCCGACACCAACATCAACCTGAAGAAAAAATTCAGGAACTACAATTTTGCAATTCCCATTGGTTTTAAGGTAGGAAACATGCACAAGTTCCTGTTGTATGGCGGCTACGAAATTGAATTCCCTTTCCATTACAAGGAAAAGACTTTCATTAACAATGCCAAGCAGGACAGTAAAATTACCACCTGGTTTAGCGGGCGTACACCTGCCTATTACAACTAGGTATTTCTTGGCTTGCAATTCCCCTATGGCTTTACCTTAAAATTCAAGTATTACTTTTCTGAATTTTTTAATCAGGATTATACCCAGACCGACGGACAGGGAATCATCACCCGGCCTTACAAAGGCTTAAAGGCCAACATTTGGTACATCTCGCTGGGTTTTGCCTTGTTTAAAAACGACAAGGTATATTATAAAGAGTACATCGAAGAAAAGGATGATGCTTATTATTAGCCTGCATTAAATCAGGCTTTCGAAAACTGACAGAGGCTGCCTCAAAAGTCTTTTTATAAACAATTGTTTTCTTATAACACCCTCGGTGCCACTTTGTGTATCCTTTGTGGACCTTTGTGCAACAGCATTTAGAACTATACCACAAAGCCGCACAAAGAAGACCCGGAGGGACACAAAGGACTTTTGAAACAACCTCTTTTTTCCGTATTAAAACCAGCGGCAGTGAATTCAACTCGCATTTCTTTTTTAGCTTTGCAGTAAGGTTTTTTTAGCATTCATCCAAAATCTCAGCAGCCATGAACAATATTGATACTTACGATTTTACAGGAAAGAAAGTGATTGTCCGTGTTGACTTTAATGTGCCCCTGAACGACCATTTTGAAATTACCGACGACACCCGCATCCGGGCGGCTATTCCCACCATTCAGAAAATCCGGGAAAAGGGCGGGGCGGTCATCCTGATGTCACATCTGGGCAGACCCAAAAACGGGCCTGAAGATAAATTTTCACTGAAACACCTGCTTGGTGACCTTTCAGAAAAACTGGGCACCGAAGTGCAGTTTGCCGACGACTGCATCGGCGAGCAAGCCAGACAGAAAGCAAATGCCCTGAAGCCGGGCGAAGTGCTGCTGCTGGAGAACCTGCGTTTTTACAAGGAAGAAACCAAAGGCGACGAAGCTTTTGCCGAAAAGCTGGCCGCCCTTGCCGATGTTTACATGAACGACGCCTTCGGTACGGCCCACCGTGCCCATGCTTCCACGGCGGTGATCGCGAAGTTTTTTCCCGGAGACAAAATGTTCGGCTACGTGATGTCCAACGAGCTCACAAGCATCAACAAGGTTTTGAAGGAAGGCGAACGGCCCGTTACAGCCATTCTGGGCGGCGCCAAAGTGTCGGGGAAAATCGAGATCATCAACAGCCTGCTCGGTAAGGTGGACAACATCCTGATCGGCGGAGGGATGATGTTTACCTTCATCAAAGCCCTGGGCGGCAAAATTGGCAATTAGCTGGTGGAGGACGATTTGATCGAAACGGCCAAAAACGCCCTGCAAAAAGCAGACGAAATGAACGTGAGCTTCTACCTCCCCGTCGATGCTGTGGCTGCCGACAAATTCGACAACGATGCAAACACCAAAATCTGCAAAGCCGGTGAAATACCCGGCGGCTGGATGGGCCTGGACATCGGCCCGGAAACTATCCAAACCTTTAGTGATGTAATTGAGAACTCGGCCACCATTCTCTGGAACGGCCCCATGGGGGTTTTCGAGATGGACAACTTTGCCAAAGGCACCATCGAAATTGCCCAAGCCATTGCCCGGTCAACGGCCAAGGGGGCTTACTCGCTGGTGGGTGGCGGCGACTCCGTGGCTGCCGTCAACAAATACAAGCTGCAAAACGCGGTGAGCTACGTTTCCACCGGCGGCGGCGCCATGCTGGAGTTCCTGGAAGGAAAAACACTGCCCGGGGTGGCGGCCATCGAAGGCTGATGCGTTTTTGAGAAACAAAACTTCGCAACCTGCAGACCACCCCTGCCGGACATGGGTTCAGTACTGTACACTAAGCGTAGTTTGCAACTACGCTTTTTTATTGGTACCGGGTACACCTTTTTGCAAAAGGTATTTGGTTCGGAAACATGGCGGTGTAGTTAGGCTCTGCTGACTTTCTCTCAAACAAAATTAACAAAAAGCGCAAGCCATGGATGCAAGAACTGTTCTGAGATTTGTTTTCTGTAGGATTTCAGCCATTTTATTACGTATTTCAAAAAAGGCACAAAAAAACCAGGGTATT
>JAJRWG010000281.1 GCA_024276895.1 Bacteroidota bacterium | reverse complement strand
GGACAACTCAGCCAGGAAGCCACCGAACATCCCGATGTTTACGAGCGCATGCAATTTATGCGGTACTTCAGCGATATTAAGTAGGACACTTACCCCCTTAACCCGCCGGGTAGCTTTATTCCCGGCGGGTTGAGAAAGAGGGTTTTCAAACTTTCCCGACCCGCTAAGTCCAAGCCGACTTAGCGGGTCTTGCTTTAGTCCGGGCCGACAAAGCGCGTTAAAGAGTGTCGATTTAAGGGGTGTCAGTACTCCCAATTGATTATTTTTGCATTTCCTGAAATCCCCGAACCTATGAAAAATTTAACTTTTGCTTTGGCCGTGCTTTTGCTGATAAGTTTCGGCTGTCAGAACCAAAAGAAACCGGAAATGAAAATAAATCCATTGCTGCAAAGCTGGAACACGCCTTACGGCGTTCCGCCTTTTGATAAAATTGAAACTGACGATTTCCTGCCGGCTTTTAAATCGGCCCTTGCTATTCACAACCGGGAGATTGAAGCCATCCTAAGTAACAACGAAGCGCCGTCTTTTGAAAATACCATCGCCACCCTTGACCGAAGTGGTGAATTGCTTGATCGCGTGGACAATGTGTTCAACAACCTGAATTCGGCCAATACCAATCCTGAAATGCAAAAACTGGCCCAGGAAATTTCACCCATGATTACAGCTCACTTCGACGACATCCGGCTGGACAAACGATTATTCAAAAGAATTAAAACTGTCCATGATCAAAGGGAAAATCTCAATCTGACCACCGAGCAGGCCATGCTGCTGACCAAAACTTACGAACGTTTTGTACGTGGCGGCGCCAATCTTCCCGATGACCAAAAAGAAAAATTCAGGGAGATCAACAAACAACTGGGGCTGCTTTCACTTACTTTTCGCGAAAACCAACTGGCCGAAACCAACGACTTTAAGCTGATTATTGAGAATGAAGCCGATCTTTCAGGACTCCCGGAGGGGGTGATCGCTGCTGCTGCCGAGACAGCCGAAGCAGACAGTTTACCGGGTAAATGGGTGTTTACGCTCCAAAAGCCGAGCCTCATTCCGTTTATCACCTATTCGGACAAACGCGAGTTGCGGGAGAAGCTGTTTAAAGGCTACATCAACAGAGGAAACAACAACAACGCGCACGACAACAAAGACATAGTCAACAAAATGGTAAACCTGCGCCTTGACAGGGCCAGGATGCTGGGATACGATAATCATGCAGCTTACGTGCTGGACAACAACATGGCCAAAACACCCGACAAGGTGTACGAGTTGATCGGCAGCCTGATGGAAGCAGCCCTTCCCGTCGCCAAAGATGAAGCCGTGGCTTTGCAAAAAATGATTGATGCCGGGGGGGGCGGTTTTGAGTTGCAGCCCTGGGACTGGTGGTACTATGCCGAAAAACTGAAAAAAGAAAGGTATGCTTTTGATGATGAGGTTTTGCGTCCTTACTTTCAGTTGGAAAATGTAAGGCAGGGTGTTTTCGATGTCGCCGGAAAATTATACGGCTTAAAGTTTGTGCAGCGGGACGATCTGCCCGTTTACCACCCTGATGTCGAAGTTTACGAAGTACAGGAGAGCAACGACAGCACCCTGGGTATTCTTTACATGGATTTCTTTCCGCGTGAGAGCAAACGTTCCGGTGCCTGGATGACCAGTTTCAGAAAACAGTACAAGAGGGATGGGAAAAATGTCATCCCCGTCATTCAGGTGGTATGCAATTTCAGCAAACCCACCGGCGACACGCCTGCCCTGCTCAGCTTCGAAGAGGCATCCACTTTGTTCCACGAGTTCGGCCATGCCCTGCACGGACTGTTGAGCGACTGCAATTACGTAACCCTCTCGGGAACTGCTGTTTCGCGTGACTTTGTTGAGCTTCCCTCGCAAATTATGGAAAACTGGGCTGCCGACCCGCAGGTTCTGAAGATGTATGCAAGACATTATAAGACCGGAGAACCCATCCCGGAAGAACTGATTCAGAAAATGAAAAACGCCAGCCATTTTAATCAGGGATTTGTAACTGTTGAATTCATCTCGGCCGCCTTGCTCGACATGGATTGGCATACCATCACCGAAAACCGTGACTTTGACGTCATGGAATTTGAAAGAAAATCCCTGGAAAATATGCATATGATCCCGCAAATCGTGGTGCGTTACCGCAGTCCGTATTTTGCGCATATCTTTGCCGGGGGTTATTCGGCAGGCTATTACAGTTATGCCTGGGCCGAGGTGCTTGACGCCGATGCTTTTGAAGCATTTAAGGAGAATGGTATTTTTGACACGGCAACGGCGAACTCTTTTCGTGAAAATTTACTGTCGAAAGGCGGTACCGAAGACCCCATGAAACTTTACGTACGGTTTCGCGGTAAAGAACCCACAATTGACGCTATGCTGAAAAGAAAAGGATTGAAAAACTGATTTAATAACCTCAATGATAAAAATGATGAGAACAAAAACAAAATTAATTTTAGTGATGTGGGCAGCTTTGCTGCTCACGATGGTTTCATGTGACATGGCCACGAAAAAAAAGAGCAAGGATTACCTGAAGGTAAACCCCAACCTGCGTGAAATCGTAGTGAACGAAGTATTGCAAACCTCTTCGTACACTTATCTTAAATTCGAAGAAAATGGAGAAAGCCACTGGGGTGCCATCCCCCGCAGGGATGATATTCAGGTCGGCGGAACTTATTATTTCGATAGTTTCATGGAAATGGAAAACTTTCCCAGCAAAGAACTTGACAGGACCTTTGAACGCATTTGGTTCATCACTGCTGTGAGCGACAAGCCCTTTGCAGCACAAAACATGATGCCGGCAACTCCGGCCACTGCCGGTCAGAAACAACAAACCGGTTCTTCAAAAGTAGGCGAAAAGGAGATCAAACCTGTCGAAGCTGCTGAGGGTGGAATTACCATAGGTGAGTTGTATGCCAACAGGGATAAATACAATGGCAAGGTTGTGAAGATAAGGGGCAAGGTTGTTAAATACACGGCTGCCGTGATGAAGAAAAACTGGGCGCACATCCAGGATGGCTCCCGTTCGGGAAACAATTTTGACCTGACCGTAACAACCACCGGAACCTGTGCTGAAGGCGACATCGTGACTTTTGAAGGAAAGATCACGCTAAACAAAGATTTCGGCTACGGTTACGCTTACGACGTGCTGATGGAAGATGCCGATATTCTTGAAATTGTGCACGACCACTAAAGATTGTTACCTGAAAACGGATTTTACTTGAAAGCCCTGCACTGAAAGGTGTCAGGGCTTGTTCATTTGTGCTTTGATGCGGTGAAGGTAGTGTGAAGCATCGCCGAATTTCTCCAAATCAATGATGATGAACAAACCCCGGGAGGAAGAGAACAGCTTGTCACCGTTATAAATTTTTCCTGCGGCATGAACTTTTCGCCCCTCGACCCGTTCGATCCAGGCCTCAACGGTAACCACCGAATTCACAGGGAGCAACTGGAAAAACTCGATCTCGATTTTTGCAGCCACAACGGGATGTCCCTGTACCCAGGCAGAAAAACCCATGGCTTCGTCCAATACGGCGGCAATGCTGCCCCCGTGCGCATGTCCGGGAGGGCCTTGTGTGGCTTTGCCGAAAAAGATTCTGCCGAAAAGCTGTTTGTCCGTTTTGCGAACAAAATACCTGACGGCAAACCTGTCATCGGAACGGTCGCCAAGCACAAAGGATGGCTCCGAGGTGTATTTTTCGATGGAATCGAGCGCTGTCCAGCCGGATTCCCCCTTCAGTTCGGGCTTGTTCCCTTTTGCTTTTTGCATCAGTTTCATTTATAAATTTCGTTCACCAGGCAGCTGTTTTCCGGGCCGGGAAAAATCTAAAAAAGCCCTTCCAGTTTTTTATAGACCTCTTCTTCATCGGGGTCGATGTCAAAAACCAGTGACGGTTCGAGGTAGTGCAGTTTGTTTTCTCTTTTGAAACGTTGCTCCCCCCCACCTGTGATGTTCAGCAAGACGAGTGCATCGCCTGCCACCGTGCCGGCTTTCACGGCATCCATCAAAGAAGCAGTAGCCACAGCCGCCGCCGGATGGATGTCGATGCCTTCCGATTCCAAAAATAGTTTTGCCGCCAACCTCCCTTCTTTGTTATGCACAATCATCACTTCACCGCCGGTGTCCGTCAGGGCATCGTACAAACCGCCAACGAGTGCGTAAGGCGGTTTTCTGTTGGACAAAACCTTGGCATCAATCTCTTCCACCTGTTTGCGGGCAATGCGGTTGTCGAAGGGGAGCATCTCCCTGGAGCGGGCCTGCCAGGCATCGTAAATGGGGTGGAAGGGAAAGTTTTGCGATACCATTAGTTTCATTTTCCGCCTGCCGAAACGGCCATCCTCCAGAAATCGCAGATTGGCTTCCCAGGCAGCGATGGCGCCGGTTCCGCTACCCACCGACTGGAAATAATAGTCGGGGATTTTACCGATTGTGGTGACTGCCGACAGCACCGTTGTTCCCATGCCGTCGCGGCGGGCCACGTTTTTGGCACCTCCTTCGGGATAAACATGCGCAAGCCGGCAAGCCAGGCTTGACAGGTGAATGGCATCGAAGTAATCGCCGCCCGACCGGCTGGCAATGAGTTTCACACAATCGGCAATGGGCGTGTTAAACCACAAGGCATCCAGATTGTCTTCGGGCACGCACAACAGCAAAGGGATGTTATTGTCTGAACACACCCGGGCAAAGGCACGGGCCGTGTTGCCTGCCGAAGCCACTACCAGCACCTGCTGCGACTTGCCATCCATGCGGGCGCAAACCGAGTAAGCTTCGGTTTCCTTGAAAGAGCAGGTGCTCATTTCGATGCCTTTCTCCGGCCAGTAGCCGCTGAACGTAATCCAGAGGTTTTTCAGCCCAAGCACCCTGGCAAGGCCTTTGCTTTTGTAGGTCACCGGGGCGTACGATCCTTTCAAAATACGCTGTACCGGAAGCCAGTCGGCAAAAGTGTAAATGCCAAAATCCGGACCTTTCAAATGAAGCTGTTTGTTTTCGTAAACCGCCCGGATGAGTCCCGGAATGTCTTCGTTGGGGGCATCCAGTAACCAGCCGGTGTCTTCAAACATTTTACCGGAAGAAACAGATTGTAGCCGGTAATTTGTTTTAGAGAAGGAAGGAGTCATTATTGATGTGTGTAATTAGGATGCGCAAAAATAAACAAAACGTTGGGTTTTAGGGATGGAAAATGATTTTGTCCACAGCACGAAAGCAAACCCCCAAAACCCGCCGGTTAGCTTTATTCCCTGCCAGTTGAAAACCTGTTTGTTTCTTCGATCCGAAAACTACATGGTTATTTAGCATATCTCCCGTAACACCCTCTTGTTGGTCTCTTTACCAACAACCCGGTGTAGAAAATTGCAGTTGGTACGCACACCAACTGCGGGCAGCATTACGTTGACTTGGTATCTAAAACTTCAGAATTCGTTATTCGTTTGATCGATAATCGATATTCCCGATTTTCAACCATCAATCTTCCCCCGTTACAGCTCCTTAATCTCGCTCACCAGTGCCTGCAGCGTATCTTTGGCATTGCCAAACAGCATGCGGGTTTTGTCGTCGAAGAACAGGAAGTTCTCGATGCCGGCATAGCCTTTGCCCATGCCGCGCTTCATTACAATGATATTTTTGGATTCGTGGGCGCGGATGATGGGCATACCGTAAATGGGACTTGACGGATCGTCAAGGGCAGCGGGGTTCACCACGTCGTTGGCACCCACCACAATGGTCACGTCGGTGTTGGGCATGTCGGGATTGATATCATCCATTTCCACCAGTTTGGTGTAGGGTACATCAGCCTCGGCCAGCAGGACATTCATGTGTCCGGGCATACGTCCCGCCACGGGGTGGATGGCAAACTTCACCTCCACACCTTTGTCCTCAAGCAGTTTAACCAGATCGTTGCAGACGTACTGTGCCTGTGCAACGGCCAGTCCGTAACCCGGAACGATGACCACCTTTTGCGAGTAGCTCAGCAGTACGGATGCATCGCTGAGTGAAATTTCCTTGACCGTGCCCTGCTCCTTTCCGGCAGCTGCACCGCCGCCGCCAAAGGAACCCACAATCACATTCAGCAGCGAGCGGTTCATGGCCTTACACATAAGGAGTGTCAGGATGGCGCCTGCCGATCCTACGAAAATTCCACCCAGGATCATGGCTTCGTTGTTGTAGATGAAACCCGCCATGGCGGCAGCAATACCTGTCAGTGAGTTCAGCAGGGAAATCACCACCGGCATATCGGCACCGCCGATGGGCATGACGAACATGATGCCGTAAATCAGCGCCAGCACCAACAGTACATAAGAAAGTGTGGTCTGCAAGCCGGGATCAAGGTCAAAAGCCAGCATGTAAACGATCAGTACGGTGATAACCAGCAACAAGAAAAGGTTGAAGTACTTGACCCATCCCGCAAAAATATCACCCACCTTGCCGTCCAGTTTGCCGTAGGCGATCATGCTTCCGCTAAAGGCAATGGTTCCGATAACCAATCCCAACAGGGTAACCAGGGCGGAACTGTTGTCCGGGTTGGAGTATTCCATCAAAGCCACCAGTGCCGAGGCGGCACCGCCCGTAGCATTGAAGAAGGAAACCAGTTGTGGCATGGCTGTCATCTTGATCCTTCGGGCAATGACCGCTCCTGCGATGCTCCCGACCGCAATGGCCGCTACAACAATCAGGGCATTGGTCATGCCAATGGTTTTTCCGTCCGCGTCGCGATGCAGGAACAGGGTCGTCACCATGGCCAGACCCATGCCTGCCGCCGCCCACAGGTTCCCTTTTTTCGCCGTTTCGGGATGGCTCATTAATTTCAGTCCGTAAACAAAAAGTACTGCGGCAACCAGGTAACTGATCTCCAGGATAACATCGCCGCTGGTAATACCCAGGTCTTGTAAAGTAATATTCATGGCTTACTTCTTTTTCTTTTTCTTAAACATGTCGAGCATGCGGTCGGTAACGACAAAGCCACCCACCACATTGAGGGTGCCGAAGATGACGGCAAAAATGCCCAGTATCAGGTTGAGGCTGATGCCCTCAGAAAGCTCGGTGTGCCCAAGCAGGATGATGCCGCCGATGATGATGACACCGCTGATGGCGTTGGCCCCCGACATAAGCGGGGTGTGCAAAACCGAAGGAACGTTGGAAATGACTTCCACGCCCAGGAATATGGAAAGTACGATGATGAAAATCGTGCCTTTGTTTTGATAAAAATAAACCAGAAATTCTTCCATGATGTTTTGTGTTATGCGTTAAGACCCCTCCGCCCTGCGGGCACCTCCCCGAGGGTGAGGAAGCGGGGTTGTTTTAATTCTGTGAACCGATTGCATAATGATATTTTCCATTATTCGGAATAAAAATCTTTTAGGCGGTCGCTCACTATTTCTTTGTTGTGGATCATGCAGGTGCCCTTTACGATTTCGTCTTCAAAATCCATTTTCAGTCCGCCGTTTTCGTCGATCAGCAGCTTCAGGAAATTGGCCAGGTTATTACCATACATGCGGCTGGCATCGTTGGGCATGTCGGAAGGGTAGTTCGATTTACCGATGATGGTCACCCCTTCTTTCACCACCGTTTTATTGTCTTCGGTCAGTTCGCAGTTTCCGCCTGTCGAAGCTGCCAGGTCGATGATGACCGAGCCGGTTTTCATGGCTGCAACCGTTGCTTTTTCGATGAGCAGCGGTGCCCTGCGACCGGGAATCTGTGCCGTACAAATGATGACGTTGGACCTGGCTGCGTGGTCGTGGATGAGTTGCTTTTGTTTTTGCTTAAACTCTTCTGTCTGTTCCACGGCATAGCCGCCGGCAGCCGCATCGTCTTTGGCGCCCTCCACTTCCACAAATTTGGCTCCCAGGCTTTCCACCTGTTCTTTGACGGCGGCACGCACGTCGAAAACCTCAACCACGGCCCCCAGTTTGCGGGCGGTGGCGATGGCCTGTAATCCGGCAACACCGGCTCCCAGGATGAGGAGCTTGGCAGGACGGATGGTTCCGGCAGCCGTCATGAACATGGGAAAAAAGTTGGGCAGATGCATGGCTGCATCCAAAACCGCTTTGTAACCCGAAACGGTTGCCATGGAGGAAAGAATATCCATGGCTTGTCCGCGGCTGATGCGCGGGATGAGGTCCATGCTGAAATAGGTTTGATCGCTTTTCAGCAGTTTGTCAACCAGCTCTTTTCTGCCCAAAGGATTGAACACGCTGATGACTACCTGGCCGGATTTGAGTTTGGTGAGGGTTTCTTCCCCGGGTGAGTGAATGGACAAAAGCACATCTGCCTTTTGTAAAACATCATCCCTGTTACCCACGGCAGCCCCTGCCTCTGTAAAATCACTGTCTGTGGCAAAAGCACGTTTGCCGGCATCTTTCTCGATCAGGAAATCCACTTTTAACTTGCTCAGCACCCTGACCGTTTCGGGCAAAAGACTGACCCTGTTTTCAGATTCCGGTTCTTTTAAAACTCCGATTATCATAATGTTGTCTTTAAAGGCGGCAAAGGTATACCAAATTCATTACACTGGCAAATAATATAGAAGCATTCTAAATAAATTTTTTTACATACTTTTGCCGGACTTATTTCACCCGGGGAAGTAAATTTTTCCGGTGAAGGCATACCGGGATGCACGCAACCGGTTGGTTCTTTTTGAAAATCTAAATCTTTGGAACAGCATCCGGCGTGCAGTGGTGTTGTTCGTCTAAAATAACTCCGGCATATGAAAATTGAAAAAAATACAGTTGTTTCGCTGGCATATAAAATACATGAAAACACGCCCCAGGGCGTACTCATCGAATTTGCGGATGAATTGAGTCCGCGCTCGCTGATTTTCGGTCTTGACGGGATGATCCCCGGATTTGAAGAAAAACTCATGGGCAGGTCGGCCGGCGAAAGTTTTGAGTTTACCCTTTCCGAAGCGGAAGCATTCGGTCCTTACAAAAAAGAAATGATCGTCAACGTGCCCAAATCGGCTTTTGTGGTGAACGGTGAATTGAGAAGCGATTTGCTTGTGATCAACAACGAAATCAGGATGATGGATAATCACGGCGATCCGGTTACGGGCATTGTGCGGGAAGTTGGTGCTGACCACGTTGTGATGGACTTCAACCACAGTCTTGCAGGCAAAGCGCTTTACGTACGTGGTAAAGTGGTATCGATACGTCCGGCAACGCAGGAAGACCTGAACCCGAAAGCAGGATGCGGTTGCGGATCGGGTTGCGGTTGCGAAAGCAACGATGCGGCAACAACAGCGGAATCCCACAACGGCCGGGAGCATCAGCACGAGTACGAAGAAGACTGCCCTGCTTGCGGAAACCCTGCCCACCTCAGGGGAAAAGGCATTGGAAACTGCGGTTGCGGCTAAGGAATCAAAAGGCAGAAAGGAAATCTATCTAAAAAATAGCTGTTTTCATTAATGAGTACAAAAAAGCCCCCTTACTAATTGTGAGGGGGCTTTGTCTTTTGGGGTTGATGTTAATTCTCAACCAGCGGGATATCCATTGCAATTTGTGCTGAAATCAGCATCCATACTTTGTTTTCAACCTGAAAATAGCGGACGGCTTTTTTGCCGGGGAGTATTTTCTGAAATTTCTTAAAATAAGTTTTCTTCAGTTTCGACAGCTCATCTGTGTACTTCATGGTATTGATCCAGAGTTCGACGGCTTTCTCGTCAGTTATGGTGTCAAAGTGATCGGCATAGTCCATAATGGCCTGGTAAACCTTGGTGTTGATGACGTACTGTTTGTCGTTGTATTCGTTGTACAAAGCCCAGAAAGCAGGGCTTTCGGATTCGGTAAGTTCCATAGCTTCAGCGACAAGCGCTTTTTTTTCGGTTTTTAATGCAGCTCTTTCAACCTCCATGTAATCGTGGGCTGTTTGGGCTGTCAGTCCGGCGGCAAAAAAGATCATCGAGAGTCCTAATGCGATTTTTTTCATTTCTTTATTGTTTAGTTAAAATTGATCGGCAAAACTAACAAATTAAAATCCTGCAGATACATGCTTTGTGTCATAGGCTAAATTTTATTTTGATGTACTGGACACTAATTATTATCGAATAAGATAATAAGGTTGAAATTATTTTTAGGAGCTACTCATGTTTTAAGGTTGAAAATCAAGGTTTGTATTCCTCTGGATAAAAACAGGGGGTTCAGATAAAAACCTTATCCGGAAAAAAAACCTTAGTAGCCGCCCGAAACCAGATCGGATTTAGCCTTATTACCTTATCTGATTTTAATGATAATTGCTATCAAATTGCAGTCTCCTGACCACCGGCTTGCCGTTTTGATCATTTCCAAAATCTTGATAAAATTACCCATTTTCCCATGTTAGGAATTGTTTGCTACTGTTCTATCTTTGCAAAAATTTTTCACGATGAGCATGCAACTGAGCGAACAGGAACAGGTCAGGCGAAATGCGCTGGCAGAAATGAAAGCCCTTGGGATCAACCCCTACCCGCCGGAAGAGTACAAAGTGAATGCCTATGCGGATGAAATTCACAAGCAGTTTCCCGGAGACAACGGGCTGTTTCAGGATGTAAGCCTGGCCGGCAGGATCATGAGCCGCAGGATCATGGGCGCCGCTTAGTTTGTGGAACTGATGGACTCTACCGGCAGGATACAGCTTTATTTTAAACGTGACGAAATCTGCCCCGGCGAGGACAAGACCATGTACAACCTTGTTTTTAAACGGCTGCTCGACATCGGCGATATCATCGGGGTGAAAGGTTTTGTGTTCGTAACCAAAATGGGCGAGATCACCGTTCATGTAAAATCGTTTACCGTCCTGACCAAATCGCTGCGACCGCTGCCCATCGTCAAGGAAAAAGACGGCAAGGTTTACGATGCTTTTTCCGACCCTGACCAGCGCTACCGCCAGCGTTACGTTGACCTGATCGTCAACGAAGGGGTAAAAGATATTTTTATCCGGCGTGCCCTGCTCATCCGTTCCATGCGCGATTTCTTAAATGCAAAGGGCTACCTGGAGGTGGAAACACCTATCCTCCAGCCCATTCCCGGCGGTGCTGCCGCACGTCCCTTTGTTACCCACCACAATGCCCTCGACATCCCGCTTTACCTGCGCATTGCCAATGAACTTTACCTGAAACGCCTGATCGTGGGCGGTTACGAAGGCGTTTTTGAATTTGCCAAAGACTTCCGCAACGAGGGCATGGACCGTTTTCACAATCCCGAGTTCACCCAGATGGAAATCTACGTGGCCTACAAGGATTATTTCTGGATGATGGAACTGACGGAAAATATGGTGGAGAAAATCGCCCTCGACCTCCACGGAACCACCCAGGTGCAGGTAGGCGAAAACCTGATAGATTTTAAAACGCCTTATCGGCGGATTTCCATCCTGGATGCCATCAAAGAATATACCGGCATTGATGCCGCCGGCATGGACCTGAAACAACTGCGGGCTGCCTGCGAAAAACTGGGCATCGAAACGGATGCCAGCATGGGAAAAGGCAAGCTGATCGACGAGATTTTCGGGGAGAAATGCGAGCCCCATTTCATCCAGCCGACTTTCGTCACCGATTATCCCGTGGAAATGTCGCCCCTCTGCAAGCGCCACCGTGAAAACCCTGAACTGACTGAGCGTTTCGAGCTGATGGTCAACGGCAAGGAACTGGCCAACGCCTACTCCGAACTCAACGATCCCATCGACCAGCGGGAGCGCTTTGAAGAACAGGTTAAACTGGCAGAGAAAGGTGACGACGAAGCCATGTGGATTGACCAGGATTTCCTGCGTGCACTGGAATACGGCATGCCCCCAACCTCGGGCATGGGCATCGGCATCGACCGCCTGGCCATGATGATGACCAACCAACCCTCCATCCAGGAAGTGTTGTTTTTTCCGCAAATGCGTCCCGAGGCACGTAAAAAAGTGTTTGCCGCCG
>JAJRWG010000280.1 GCA_024276895.1 Bacteroidota bacterium | reverse complement strand
GTGAGCACAGCCTGCGGTTGGTACTGCAATGCCTTTTCAGGGGGTCTTTCCTCACGCAACACCTTGCAGAAATAGCGATAAGCCGAAATTGCCCTTGCTACCGGATCGCGTAAAACAAGGATGAATTTTGTGTTGCCGCCAATTAATTCTTTTATTTTTTTCAGGGAGGATTCGTAGAGGATGTAATTGACATGGGTTTGCAGGACGACCTTCTCGCCCTGGTAGTCGGAAAAGGCACTGCGAAGCGAGGCCACAGGGTCGCCGGCGTGCCTGGGGTGTTCAAAAAAATCAATGTCTTTGACCGCCAGGCTGGTAAAAATGTCCGGGTGCTGCATCAGCCATTGGTGCAGCGAAGTTGTCCCCGCTTTTTGCACACCAATGATGAAGGTGTTAGGCAAGAAATTTTTCTGCGGCATCCTTATCGGTTTTTAACAGGACGATGATCGCAAAGATTAAACAAATGCTGAACCAGATGCTTGAATTCCAGACCCATGTAACAAACATGCTTGAAAATACCAGGGACAAGTAGCTGACAAAGGGAATGAGCAGCCTGCCGTAGTAGAAATCTTCCCGGAGGCCTTTGATGTCAATGGCCACAATGCATTTGTAAATGGTGAATTGCAGGTAAAAGTACACCAGCAAACCCAGGATGCCGAACTGCAGCATCATTTCGATCATGGTGTTGTGGGTAACGTTGTCGTAACCGGTATTGCGCATTTCAAAGTTCCTGATAATGTCGGGACTTGCCCCCAGTCCCGTAAAAGGCTTCTGCGAAAAGCCTTTGAAAGCACCCAGCCACAAGGGTATCCGGCTCACACTTTCACCTTCCACGTAGCCCCCCGGTGTAATGTTGATGGATGTCAGCCTGGTAATAGCGTGCGAATCCCTGTTCTGGTAAATAAATCCACCGAGAACAGCCAACACGACAAGGTAAATTAACACGTTGCGAAAGGAAAAAGAAATCCCCCTGAAAAAATAGGTACCGGCCAAAGACATGAACACCAGCGACAACAAGCCATTTCGCGAACCCGATGACAGGATGATCCAGGTAGCCAGCAAGATGGTAACAATGATAAATATTTTAGTCAAAACCGAAGATTGCACGCTGAAAAACCGCCAAAAGGCAAAGGTGCTCAGTGCCACCAGGGTTGCCGTAAATGTACCGTGGTGATAAAGCCCGAAATTCAACAGGTTTTTGATGCCGTACTCAATGCCGAAAAACTGAAGATAGAAAAACAGGGCGATAATCACAATGGGCATGATGCGTGTTAAAACGGAGAGCGCTTTCAGGAGTACTTCCAGGCCGTTTGTTATCACGAACATTAAAAAAAGTGAGAAAAAGCCGATCTTCAAAAAGTTAACCGCGTTGTAACGGATAACGGTTTCTGCCGAAATAGTGAAGTCCTTGTTAAACAGAGCGACAACCGTCCCGAAAATGAGCAGTATGAAAAAGTACTTGAAAACGTTTTTAAAGTTCTTTGGTATGGGAATTCTTCGTCGCTTTTTGACCAGGTCGAATAAAATGACCGGCAGATAAATAATGAGCATGAGGGTTTCCACCGAATACTCGGCTTCGATGTTCAGGGCACCTTCAAGCAGGGGTATCAGAAGAAACAAAGGAATCACATACTCGCGTTTGAAAAGCACCAGGGGATAGGTCCAAAAAATCAGGATGACAAAGTTTTCGGTGAATAACGAAATGACAATTCCCGTGATGAACATCCCGTTCAGAAAATAAGTTCCGGCCTTGTCTTTATTAGTTTCCATTTATTGAACCGACGGTAATACTTTAAAAATAACTTGCTTAATCCGGTCATTGACCAGTTGCGGGAACAATTTCACAACGAGCGGCAATAATAAAACAAAAACCAATAGTGCGGCAAAGGGTTCAGCAAAAGTAACCCACCGTTCATCCGCAAAATAAGTTTGCCCCAGAAACTTCAGCAAGAGCGAGGGCAATAGCAAAAGCAGGGCCAGTGGAACCGAACGTAAAAAGGGCTTGTAATAAATATTCTTACTCAACCCGATATACATCTGTGCCAGGTTAATCATGTTGAAATACTGGAAGATACCGGCCGCCAGAATGGCTGTTGCCACGCCTTTGAGCCCGAAGCCCACACCGAATCCCACCATCACGAAAAGCAGGATATTAAAAATCAGCTTGCGGAAAGCACTGAGGTAAACCAGGCCTTTGGCTCTGACAAAGGAGTCGGTCATCCTTACCGAAACGCGAAAAGGCAGTACCAGAAACATGATCTGCAAGGGCAAAACGGCGTCCGTCCATTTGGGTCCCAAAAGAACAAGCACGACGGCTTTGGCGTAAAGCGACAACCACAAAGCACCCGTGAGGGTCAGGCTGAGGATCAACGCAAGGTTTTGCCGGTAAAACGATTTAAAGCGCATTTCTTCGTCCTGAATTTCCGACATGGCGGGAAACATCACCCGGTCGATGGAATTGCCGAGAATTCGCTGGGGCAGGCCCATGATGCGATACGAACGTTCAAAAACTCCCAGTGTCGCCATGGGCATGAGTTTTCCCAGAACAAAATTCAAACCGGAAAGCGAGAGAAAGTTATTCAAACGGACAAGCGTCAGACCAAAGCCGAAGTGGAAAAGCTCGCCTATCTCTTTTCTGCCGGGTTTTACAAAAATATTGACCGGCGAGAAAAACCAGGCCAGAACACTTTTGGTGAACTGAAGTACCAGTGTGCCGTACACCAGCGACCAGATCCCGGCGCCAAGAAGGGCGGCGATGACACCGACCGACATGCCAGTTACTGCAGCACCTGTTTCCACAAAAAACAAACGATTGAAAAGCATCTTTTTTTGCAGGATCGACAACGAAGTACTGCCCATTGCCGAAAAAACAAAACTCAGGGTCAGCATCCTGATGATGCGTTCGAGTATCGGCTGCTCATAAAAACGGGCGAAAAAACCTGCCGTAGCAAAAGTGATGAAATAAACAAGGATACTGATCAGTACACTGACGTAAAAAGCCGTGGCAATGTGGGTTTTGGAAATATCTTTGCGTTGGATCAGGGCGGGACCGAGCCCGATTCGTGAAACCAGCACGGCAAGACTGACAAACACATTTGCAACGGCAACAACGCCGAAATCGGCCTTGGACAAAATCCGCGCCAGCACACCAAAATAGGCAAGCTGGAACAAAGCGAACAAAAGCACGTTGCTGATTTGCCAAGCAAAAGCCCGTTTGAGTTTATTTCCCGTTTTCAAATTTATTCCGATCGTTTTTCCAGCCAACTGCCAAACAGATCAGCCAATGGCCGCCCGGCGTAAAACCGTTTCCAACTGTCGTCATAGCTTACCGGCCGTTTTTCGAAACGCGTGGGTGTGCCGCCGATGCCGTGCGAGTGGTATGGCTGAAAGTAATCCGGAACAGGCTTTTCGGCGACGCCGGTTTTTTCCAAAATGATTTTGTAAATCGCGGCCTTGTTTTGGACAAATTCTTCGTAAGTAAAACTCAAAAGCCTGTCTTCCGGGATCAGTCCGGCGATTCGTCTGTTAAAAATCTCCGCCAGAAAACTGCCGATCATCAGCTTGAACAGGCTTCCCTTTTTGCCCTTCATTTTCGCCCGTTTGTACTTCGAACTCACCGTTGCACGCAATTGCCGGCGCAGAT
The DNA here is from genome assembly GCA_024276895.1 of Bacteroidota bacterium. GTDB lineage: Bacteria > Bacteroidota > Bacteroidia > Bacteroidales > F082 > B6-G9. The sequence goes on along the minus strand of JAJRWG010000280.1, from coordinate 1,311 downwards.
ACAACACAATTACTTCATCGGAAGCCTCAGACAGGAAAAAGCCCTGCAAGGCGTCCTTGGAAGAATCCACGATTTGTTTTCCGGGGAAGTCTTTGCCGATTTCCCGGTAAAGGCCAAGGGTAAAAGCCGCTATTTTCCGGCCGTTTTCACGGTTCTTCGAAACGATTTTCCCGGCGTTTCCAAACAAAAGCTGAAGCCATTCCTTCCTGCTGATGCGGTAATGTAGTGCTGTTTCGGCGGGTTGCGCAGACTGTCCTTTAAGGTAGTATTTCGACCAGAATTCGCATCTTGCCACCTCTTTCCCGCAATTGCATTTCCAGTCCCACAACTCGCCCGGCCCCTGCTTCAGGCAGTGGCCTTTCAGCATGCGGAATTCTCCCACCGAGATGATCTGTTCGTGCTGACCCAGCAGGTTTTCGATCAGGCTTGAACCCGAACGCCGTTGCGAGATGATGTAAAGGATTTTCATGATGGGAACCCTCTTTTCAGGGAAGGCATTAATCAACTAAAATGTGTGGTATTCAGGGCGGTTTTTAAATGGTACACCGATTGGACTGATTTTTTATGATTGAAAGCGATGTTTTAACCCCTCCGCCCTACGGGCACCTCCCCTTATCAGGGGCGTTTTGTCAGATTTGGTAACCCTCTTTTTCAAGCAGTGCCTTCACTTCGCTGTAATTGGCAATAATGTTTTCATATTGCCTGGTGGTATTTATTTTTTCCAGCGCCTGTCCCACCCTGGCAAATTTCACACCAAGGTAATCGCATATTTTTCCAATGATATTGTCCCAGTCGTAAAAGTCGTCGTAATCCACTGACAAGCAGGAATCAAACTTTTTGCAAAGCACTTCCAGCCTCTGATTGCAATCCCGTGCATCATCTAATCTTTCAAGTAGGACCTCCTGTGCAATTTGAATTTTCTGCCTTTCGATGTTTTTATATTCTTTTTCCAGGTGATAAGTTCCGGTGGTTCTTGCCAGTAGGACCGAAAGCGCCAGACCCGCCACATCCCTGCGTGTCAGCACAATGGGCTTAATGTCTTCTTTTTTGAAAAAAGCAACAAACCCGGGGAGGAATTTCAGTTGGCTCAGCATGAGTTTAAAACCTGCCGCTCCGAATCCGGAAGCTTCCGCCCTGCGGTAGTACGCTTTTAAAAACGGCTTGTATTTCAGCGCCAGACGCGGGTAATTGAGGGCGTAGTTCAACCGCTTCGGAAGGTTTTGAAAAGTGAGGAATGGAAAATGGTTTTCACTGTGGTGAATTCCCTTTCCAAGCATAAAAATCTCTCCCGAAAGTAAAATGTCTTCATGC
>JAJRWG010000279.1 GCA_024276895.1 Bacteroidota bacterium | reverse complement strand
CTTGGAGTGCCTTGAGTTGGGAGTACATACATTCATTTTCAAATTCCCACATTTTCAAATTCTGTTTCTGGTATCAATAATAATGGTCACCGGGCCGCTGTTCACCAGTGCCACGTCCATCATTGCCCCGAACTCGCCCGTACCCACAGGTTTGCCAAGCTGTTCTTCAAGGGTTTTCACGAACTTCTCGTAAAGCGGCACAGCCACCTCGGGACCGGCAGCATGGATGTAGGACGGCCGGTTCCCCTTTTTCGTACTGGCGTGAAGGGTGAACTGGCTTACCACGATGGCATCGCCGCCTACATCCTGAAGCGAAAGGTTCATCACCCCTTTGTCATCCGGAAAAATGCGCAAACGCGCAATCTTTGCTGCCAGCCAGTCGACGTCTTCCTGCGTGTCGGCATTCTCAATGCCCAGTAAAATCAGGAGTCCGTTGCCGATTTCAACTTTCTTTTTGTTTTCGATGGATACCGAAGCTTCGGATACCCGTTGGATTACTGCCCTCATTTTTTAAGTTTTCGGACGTGCAATTTAGTAATTTTGTATCTTTAATCGAATCCCGCAACTGCGGGAAACAATCGAACAATCGAACAATCGAACAATCGAACAATCGAACAATCAAACCATCAAACAATCAAACAATCAAACAGTCAAACCATCAAACAATCAAACAGTCAAACCATCAAACCATCACCCCATGACCCGACTCAGTGTAAACATCAATAAAATCGCCACGCTGCGCAACGCCCGCGGGGGGAACCTGCCCGACGTACAACAGATGGCTGTGGACATTCAGCGCTTTGGCGCACACGGCATCACCGTGCATCCACGCCCCGATGAGCGGCACATCACCCGCAGGGATGTGGAGTTGCTCCGCCCGCTGGTTACTACCGAGTTCAACATCGAAGGCAACCCCACACGCGAATTCATTGCACTTGTCTTGAAGCACAAGCCCGAGCAGGTGACGCTTGTTCCTGACGATCCCGGGCAACTGACCTCCGACCACGGCTGGGACACCTTAAAACACCACGACTTTCTGGTTGAAGTGATCTGCCGGTTCAAAGAAGCCGGCATCCGCACCTCCATTTTTGTTGATCCCGACCCCAAAATGGTGGAAGGCGCCAAAGTCACCGGCACCGACCGCATTGAGCTCTACACCGAAAGCTATGCAGCCAACTTTCCAACAGGCAGGGAAGCGGCCATCGCCCCTTTTGTGAAAGCTGCCAAAGTTGCCCAAGCCGTGGGACTGGGTCTCAACGCCGGCCACGACCTCAACCTTGACAACCTTCATTTCTTTGTAGAAAACATTCCCTGGATTGATGAAGTTTCCATCGGGCACGCACTGATTTGTGACGCGCTTTACTACGGGATGGAGAATACGGTACAGTTGTACTTGCGGGCGTTGCGGAAGTAGTTTTTAAAACACGCGGTAATTTACACTCCTGATCCTGTTTGTTTTTGGATGCGGAGAATCGGGAGAGGAAACTTTTCCCTAAAAAACCTTTTCTAACTTTGTTTCAAAATTCAATCACCATGACCGCTCAAAACATTGCCTTCTCCCCTATCGGCACCATCCGCACCCCTTTTGACGGGACGATAAAAATCCCCCGCCAGGGAAGTTTCAAGCCGGAGACCCGCTGCCGGGCAGTGCTGAAACAAGAGTTTGCCGCCGGGCTGAAGGACCTGGAAACTTTCAGCTACGCTTTTTTACTTTTCTATTTTCATAAAAAAGAAGAGCCTTTAAAGCTCATCCAGCACCCGCCCATGAGCAACAAGCCGCGGGGTGTTTTCGCTATCCGCAGTCCGCTGCGTCCCAATAAAATCGGGTTGACGGTGGTGAAGGTCATTTCCATCGAGAACAACATCCTACATTTTTCAGGAGGGGATATGATTGACGGCACTCCCCTTTTGGACATCAAACCTTATATTTCCGAAATTGATTGTTATCCGGATGCAGGAACAGGCTGGCTTACTCAGGATTAACCTTTCAGGTTGAAGCAGGCCTGAGCGTTAGCAACCTGAAAGGTTGAGAAAACCAGAGACTAATTTGTTTGATGTATTCTTCTTTTCGACCTTTCAGGTCGCCTTCGCACAAGCCCTGCAGGATGATGCCTCTCATACTGAAAGAAGTCAAAAAGCAGCTTGGCGATAAGGTAAGAATCCTGAAAATTGATGTGGACCCCAAGCCTGCCATCGCCGGGAAGTACCAGATTCAAAGCGTGCCAACAAAGTAGTGATTGCCAGGGTTACCCCCTGATCCACTTCCACAATTCGGCGTAGTCAACCTTTTTTCCATACATCAGAATGCCGGTGCGGTAGATTTTGCCCGCCAGCCAGGTGGTGCCGACAAAACCCAGAATGAGCAGCGCCATGGATGTCCACAACTGCCACAGGGGTACACCAAAGGGAATACGCATCATCATCACGATGGGGGAAGTGAATGGGATCATGGAAAGCCAGACGGCCAGTGAGCTGTCGGGTTGATTGATGATAACTCCCGAAAGGGCAACGGAAAAAATCAGCGGGATGGAAACGGGAAGCATGAACTGCTGGGTGTCGGCATCCTGGTCAACGGCGCCGCCGATGGCGGCGAAAAGCGCGGCGTAAAGCAGGTAACCACCCAAAAAGTAAAACAGGAAGCTGAGGATCATGGTCGTGAAATCCGTGTCGTTGAGCAACTGCATCACCAGTATAAATTGTTCGGCATTGCCATCGTTTCCAGCCTGTTGCAACATTTGGCTTTGTTGTCCGAAAAGGTCAATGTCGCCGGCAAAACCAAGCTGGAAGATCAGCACGAAAACGCCGGTGAGTACGATCCACAGCAGGAACTGGGTGAGACCTACCAATGCAATACCGATGATCTTACCCATCATCAGTTGAAACGGTTTTACCGAGGAAATGATGACTTCCACGATGCGCGAGGATTTTTCCTCCATCACTCCTTTAAGTACCTGCACGCCGAACATGAAAATGAAAAAATAGATCATGATGCCCGCGAGAATGGAAAGTCCGACTTCCACCTCGGTGTTGCTTTTGGTTTCGATGCCTGATTCATCAACCTTAATAGTGGACAAGTTGATTTTCGCCTTGGCCGCCTTGATGAGTTCGGGGTCGATGCCCGAGGCCATCAGCTTGCGGTTTTCAACCTCTTGTTTCATCACCGATTTGACGTAAGCCGTCACGCTCAGTCCGGGTTGTTTTGTAGAGAACAACTGCGCGTTCACCGGCAGGTTCAGCTCCGGCAGGGGGATGTACAGCAGCATGTCGCCGCGCTTGTAAAGGGTTTCTGCCTTTTCGGCTTCAAGCCCTTCGTAAACGTGGTAAAATTTAATGTTATCCTGATCTTTGAACTTGTCGTAAAACCAGCCGGTTTCGTCCAGCACGGCGATGCGCTTTTCCGTGGCTTCGCTCCAGTCGGCCAGAAAAGCCGGCAGAATGATCAAGGCCGCCATCAGGATGGGGCCCAGGATGGTCATGATGATGAAGGATTTCTTTTTAACCCGCGTGAGGTATTCGCGCTGAAGGATGAGTGTAATCTTGTTCATTGTCCGGCCTCCTTTCTGTTCACCTGGCGAATGAAAATGTCGTTCATCGAAGGCAGAATCTCTTTAAACGAAACAATTTCGGCCACAGGTCAAAGTTGTTGCAGCAGGTCGTTAGGTTTGTTCCCGTTCAGCAGCCTGATCTTCGAAACAAACACTCCGTTTTGCTGCTGTGTTTCCACCTGCTCAAAATGTCCGGCGGGAAGCGACAAAGGGCTCAGGCTGCGGTAACTTACTTCGAAAACATTGTCTTTGAATCGCTGTTTGACCTCGTTGATCTCACCACTAAGGATTGTTTTACTGTTGTCAATCAGCGCGATGTGATCGCAAAGTTCCTCCACCGAGGCCATGTTGTGGGTGGAGAAAATGATGGTGGCTCCCTTTTCCCTGAGTTTCAGTATCTCGTCTTTCAGCAGGTTGACGTTGATGGGGTCGAAGCCGCTGAAAGGCTCGTCGAAGATCAGCAGGTCGGGTTGATGCAAAACCGTAGCAATGAACTGGATTTTTTGCTGCATGCCTTTGGAAAGCTCTTCCACCTTTTTATTCCACCAAGAAGTGATATCAAATTTTTCGAACCACTCCTTCAGCCCTTTTATCGCTTCCTGTTTGCCAAGGCCTTTCAAGCGGGCCAGGTAGATGGCCTGCTCGCCCACCTTCATCTTTTTGTAGAGGCCCCTTTCCTCGGGCAGGTAACCAATGTTGCGGATATCGGATTGTTTGACGGGCTTGCCGTTGAGTAACACCTTCCCTTCGTCCATGACCGAGATCATGTTGATGATGCGCAGCAGGGTTGTTTTGCCGGCACCGTTGGGACCCAGCAGCCCGAAGATGCTTTGCTTGCCCACCTCGATGGACACCTTGTCGAGCGCCTTGAAGTTGCCGTAGGATTTGGAAACATTGATGGTTTGAAGAGCGGGCATTGGGATTTGGGATTAGGGATTGGTGATTGGTGATTTGATTGACGATTGATGATTGACGGATTTAGAGTTTAGACTTTAGGATTTGGAATTTCAGGAAAAGAACTCCCTCATGCGGTCGAAGTAACTCTTGTCTTTGGATGAAGGGTTAGGTTTGAAGTTGGACGAATGCTTCAGCTTTTCCAGCATTTCTTTTTCTTAACGGCTGAGGCTGCGGGGCGTCCACACATTGACGTTGATCAGCAGGTCGCCCTTGCCATAGCCGTTCACATCGGGAAGCCCCTTACCTTTCAGTCGCAGCACCTTACCGCCTTGTGTGCCGGGTGCAATCTTGATCTTGGCCTTGCCGTCGATGGTGGGGACTTCGGCAGTGCTGCCCAGTGCGGCATCCGAGATGCTGATGTACAGATTGTACAGCAGGTTGTTTCCGTCGCGTACCAGCTCGGGATGGCTTTCTGCGGTAATGATCACCAACAGGTCGCCGGCTACGCCTCCCCTTGCGCCCATGTTGCCCTTGCCGCTGATGGAAAGCTGCATGCCTTCGGCGACGCCGGCCGGCACTTTAAAAGTAACGACCTCCTCTCCCTTCACAATGCCGTTTCCGTGACAGCTATGGCATTTGTTGGTAATGATCTCGCCCTCGCCGCCGCATTGCGGACAGGTTGAGGTGGTTTGCATTTGTCCCAGGAATGTGTTGGTGATACGCGACACCTGGCCGCGCCCGTGGCAGGTGGGACAGGTTGACTTTGAACTGCCGCTTTCGGCACCCGAGCCGTGACAGGCATTGCAACTGACGTATTTCTGGAGCTTGATCTTTTTCTCAACCCCGTGGGCGATTTCTTTGAGCGACAGCCTGACCTTAACCCGCAGGTTGGAACCCTTGTTGACTCTTCTTCTGCCCGTCTGGCTGCCGAACCCACCGAATCCACTGCTGAATCCGCCTCCAAAAGCACCACCGAAAATATCGCCGAAGTGGCTGAAAATATCGTCCATCGACATGCCTTGCCCGCTGAATCCGCCGGCGCCGCCCACACCCTGATGGCCGAAGCGGTCGTAACGGCTTCTTTTTTCAGGATCGCTCAGCACTTCGTAGGCCTCGGCGGCTTCCTTAAATTTCTCTTCCGCTTCCTTGTTGTCCGGGTTTTTGTCCGGGTGATACTTCAGGGCCATTTTCCGGTACGCCTTTTTCAATTCGGCATCCGAGGCATCTCTGCCCACACCCAGTACGTCGTAGTAATCTCTTTTGGTCATTGTTTCGTCCATGTTTTAAAAAATGATTAGCTTCCCACAACCACTTTGGCGTAGCGGATGATGGTGTCGTTCAACAAATATCCTTTCTGAATTACATCCACGACTTTTCCTTTCAGGTCTTCACTGGGTGCCGGAATGTTAGTGAGGGCTTCGTGCCAGTCGGTATTAAATTCCTTACCCATCGAATCCATGGGCTGCAAACCTTTTTGCCTGAGCAGATTAAACAGCTTGCTGTAGATCAGTTCCACTCCTTTAATGGTTTCGTCGTCAACCTGGTGGTCTTTCATGGCCTGCATACCCCTTTCAAAATCATCCAGAACCGGCAGCAGTTCAACAACAAGTTCCTTGTTCGCGGTCTTCACGATTTCAGAAAACTCTTTCGCCTTGCGTTTCCTGAAATTATCGAAATCGGAATACAAACGCAGGTATTTGTCGTTTAATTCATCATGCTGTGTTTGCAGGTCTTCCAGCTTCTTCTCGCAACCTGACCTGCGCGATTTTTTAGTCTTACTTACTGTACTGTCATCCTTGTGATCTTTATTTTTTGCAGGAGAAACGCCTTTCTTTTCCGACCGGTGCTCCTCCTGTTGATTGTCGGTCTTCTCGTTCTTTTTCATGTGTCTTTCAGCTAATGTTTAACAAAACGGCAAAGCAAATTATTTGCCAAGGATAAAAAGCGGTCAAAATGACAGGGCAAAGAACGGATAAAAATTTCAGAGTGGTGATTTGATATTGACAGTCGTCAGACCACTGAAAAGAAAATTTTTAAAACAGAAAAACCCGGCAATATTGGTCAGGTGACACCGGTTGAAAACCCAGGCTTTCCTTCCCATTAAAATTATGCCTACTTTTGCACAATATTTTAGACCCCAATAAGCTTATCAATTTTTTAAAACCCTCATTACAAATGGAATACAATTCGCAACGCGAAAAACTGGTCATCCCTGAATACGGGAGGAATGTGCAAAAGATGATAGCATATGCCAAAACCATCGAAAACAGGGAGAAACGAAACAAGTCAGCCGAAGTTATCGTGCGTGTCATGGCAGGCATGAAACCGCAGATCAAAGACTCGGGCGACTACCTGCACACCTTGTGGGATCACCTGTTCATCATTTCAAACTTTGAACTTGACATTGACAGTCCTTACCCCATGCCTGCAAAGGAAATCCTGACACGCAAACCCGATAAGATCGAATACAGCCAAAAAGATTTCAAAATCAAACACTACGGCAAGTACATCGAAAAAATCATCGAGCGTACCATCGAACTGGAAGAAGGTCCGGAAAAGGAAGCCCTCATCATGATCATCGCCAACCACCTGAAAAAATCATACCTCAACTGGAACCGTGAATCGGTCAACGACGAAACCATCTTCAAACACCTTGAAGAGTTGTCGGGAGGCAAACTGAGCGTGACGGGCCATCAGAACCTTTCCTCAACCACCGACATCCTGGCAAGGAACAAGGTGAAGAAGAAAAAGTTCACCCCGAGGAATAAAGATAACAAGCGCAAGGGTAAAAAGACCTATTAAAACGAAACCATTTCGAGATGGGATCATTTAAAATCAGGGGCGGAACCCCTCTTTCGGGAAGCATCCTTCCCCAGGGGGCTAAAAACGAAGCCCTGCAGGTGATTTGTGCCGTCTTGCTTACCCCCGAAGAAGTTTCCATCCGAAATGTTCCCGACATCCTCGACGTCCGCCGGCTGGTGGAACTGCTGCAAGGACTGGGCGTAATAGTGAAAAAGGAAAGCCCGCAGCATTATGTTTTCAAAGCAGCCAACATCGACACTGACTACCTGTACACCGATGATTTTTACAAAAAAGCAACTGCCATCCGCGGCAGCGTAATGATCCTTGGCCCGCTGCTGGCCCGCTTCGGCAAAGGCTACCTGCCACAGCCGGGAGGCGACAAGATCGGACGCCGCAGACTGGACACTCATTTTGACAGTCTGCAAAAACTCGGTGCCGAATTTGTTTACGACCAGGAGCGGAAAAGCTATACCGTGAACGCGCCGCGCCTGACCGGCAGCCGCATGCTGCTGGAAGAAGCCTCGGTAACCGGCACGGCCAACATCCTGATGGCTGCGGTGCTGGCAAAAGGGCGAACCACTATTTTCAACGCGGCCTGCGAGCCTTACCTTGTTCAACTGGCCAAAATGCTCAACCGCATGGGCGCCAAAATCAGCGGCATCGGCTCCAACCTGCTGACCATTGACGGCGTTGAAGCACTGGTTGGCACCTCCCACACCCTACTGGCCGACATGATCGAGGTAGGCAGCTTCATCGGGCTGGCTGCCATGACACAGTCGGAGATCACCATTAAGAACGTTTCGCTTGAGGACCTGGGCCTGATACCTGTGGTTTTCCGGAGGCTGGGCGTCAGGGTTGTTCAGCAGGGCAGTGACATCCTGGTTCCCAAACACGAGCGTTACGCCATCGAAACTTTTATCGACGGCTCCATCATGAGCATTGCCGATGCGCCATGGCCGGGCTTCACCCCCGACCTCATCAGCATCGTGCTGGTGACGGCCATCCAGGCCAAAGGCAGCGTACTCATCCACCAGAAAATGTTTGAAAGCAGGCTGTTCTTTGTTGACAAGCTTATCGACATGGGCGCCCGCATCATTCTTTGCGACCCCCACCGTGCCACGGTCATCGGACTAAACCACGAGTACCCGCTGCGGGGCATCCGCATGAGTTCACCCGACATCCGTGCCGGGGTGGCACTGCTTATCGCAGCCCTTTCGGCACAGGGAACCAGCATCATCGAAAACATCGAACAAATCGACCGCGGCTACCAAGACATCGACCTGCGCCTGCAGAAACTGGGCGCGGATATTCAGCGGTTGTGACACCGACAAGGGGGTTTTTCAGCCGGGCTTTTAATACTCTGAGATTAAGGACTCGTATGGTATCCTAAGTTTCTTATGAAGCTGTCGAATCATATTCAATGACAACTTCCTCTTTCTGCTTAAAATTTCTGAAACCCGGCTCCTGTAACCAATTACTTCAGCCAGGTCTTTTTTGTTCATATTCATTTGCTCCATTCGAAACCTGATGGCTTCTATCGGGTCCGGTGCTTCTATGGGAAAATGTTCTTCTTCATATTTCTCAATAAGCACTGACAACAACTCGGCTTCGTCTCCTTCAGGAGAATTAACGGGAGCATCAAATATTTCATCCAGCCTGTGCAGGGCTGAATTTTATTTTGATGTGTTGACTTCAATTTATTATTCTTTTTATTCCGTTTTTAAGTATTGTGGTTTGGAAATTAAAAAGCAAACCTAAAACGCCCTGCTTAAGAAAGTATCCTCAATTTCGCAAACCGCAGCAATAGGTTTTTGTTGCCGATGCCGTTGAAGAAAACGGTGGCTTTTTTGTTGGGCCCCTGCCCTTCGAGGGCAACGATTTTCCCTTTGCCGAATTTGGGGTGTTCCACCTGCATGCCGGTTTGGAGGGCGGCGGGGTCGGAGGCTTGAAAATTTGTGCCCTGTTGCTGTTTGGCCGACGGTACGGAATGCTTCCGCCCGGGTCTGCGGAACGACGGGTCGGGTGTTGTGACCGAACTTTTTGTGTGAACCGTTTGCATGGCTGCCCTGCGCGGCCTGTCAAAAAGCTTGTCGTCAATCTCGCCCAGAAAACGGCTTGGCTCGGTCAGGGTGAACTGCCCCCAGCGAAAACGACTCTCGGCGTAAGACAGGGTGAGTTTTTAACAGGCCCTGGTAATCGCCACATAAAAAAGCCGCCTTTCCTCTTCCAGGTCGGAGCGGGTATTGAGCGACTGGATGGAAGGGAAAAGGTTTTCTTCGAGCCCTACGATAAAAACGTAGGGGAATTCCAGTCCTTTGGCCGCATGGATGGTCATCAGTGTTACTTTGTCGGGGTCGTCGTCGTTTTTGTCGGCATCGGTCAGCAGTGCCACCACCTGCATGAATTCTTCGAGCGTGCCCTGGCCTTGCAGATCGCCGGAATTTTCTTCAGTCTCTTTCTCGGTAAACTCCTTGATGGCGTTCAGCAACTCCTCCAGGTTTTCAATTCTGCTGATCCCCTCGGGCGTATCTTCTTCGCGCAACATCGGTATCAGCCCCGAAGCACTGGCGATGTGCCGTGCGGCCTCGTAGGCATCTTTCTTTTTCAACTCAAGGGCGAAACTTTTGATCATCGTGACAAAGTTGGAAAGCTTGTTGAGTGTGCCGCCGTTTAGTTTCACATTGTATTGCCCCGGCTTGTTGAGCACTTCCCACAAATTGACATTGTATTGTCCGGCAGCCACGGTCAGCTTTTCCATGGTGGTTTTGCCGATACCGCGCGCCGGCACGTTGATGATGCGGTGCAGGGCGTCTTCATCCCGGTGATTGATAGTCAGCCGGAAGTAGGCCAGCAGGTCTTTGATCTCTTTGCGGCTGTAAAACGACAGTCCGCCGTAAATGCGGTAAGGAATGTTCAGTTTGCGCAGTGACTCCTCCATGGCACGCGACTGGGCATTGGTACGGTACAAAATGGCGAAAGCATGGTTGGGCAACTGGTTGTTCATCTTCAATTCGAAGATGGCATTGCCCACCATATCTCCTTCTTCTTTGTCGCTTCGTGCCCTGATCAGCCCGATTGGCGATCCCTTATCCTTGTCTGTCCAGACGGTTTTTTTGATCTGGTTTTTGTTGAAGGTGATCACCTGATTGGCTGCCGCTACGATGTTTTTTGTAGAACGGTAATTCTGTTCCAGCTTAAAAAGCCGGTAGTCGGGATAATCCTTTTTAAAACTCAGGATGTTGCCGATGTCGGCACCCCTGAAAGCGTAAATGCTCTGTGCATCGTCGCCAACCACGCAGATATTTTCGATGTCGGCTGCCAGCTTTTTGATGATGAGGTACTGGGCATGGTTAGTGTCCTGGTACTCGTCAACAAGGACGTAGCGGAATTTTTTCTGGTACTTGTAAAGTACTTCGCCAAAGCTGGTGAAAAGCAGATAAGTGTTGAAGAGCAGGTCATCGAAATCCATGGCATCGGCACGCTTCAGGCGCAAGTTGTACTTTAGGTAGATGTCTTTGATCAGCGGTTTGCGGGCGCTTTCGTCGGCGGCAAGGATATCGGGGTTGCCGGCATAGGCCTCCGGATCAATCAGGTTGGATTTGGCTGCCGAAATGCGGTGGGCCACGTAACCCGGCGAATACAGTTTGTTGTCGAGATCCATTTCCTTAACGATGTTTCTGATGAGCCGTTTGCTGTCGTCGCTGTCGTAAATGCTGTAGTTGGAAGGATAGCCGAGCCGGTGCCCTTCGATGCGCAGGATCCGGGCAAAAATTGAGTGAAACGTACCCATCCACACGTTGCGGCCTTCGGCATCGCCGATGAGTTGAATGACCCGGTCTTTCATTTCACGGGCGGCTTTGTTGGTAAAGGTCAGGGCAAGAATGTTGAATGGATCAACGCCCTGGCTCAGCAGGTAGGCTACACGGTAGGTCAGCACCCGTGTTTTGCCCGAACCGGCACCGGCAATCACCATTACCGGCCCATCGGTGTAAACCGTGGCGGCATATTGTTCTTTGTTGAGGTGTCGGAGAAAATCGCTCAAAACCGTTCTTTTTCAGTAGGGCAAAAGTAAGGTTTTCGCTACTGGGATATTTGAAAAACAGGGCATGTTTTCAACAATCTTTTTTTTTGACTATTTTTGGGCTTTTCTAAACCAAATGGATAAAAAGTCCAATTATTTCAACCTGATTTTTCTGCTGATACTTGTGGCAGCAATATTTTTGAGGTTTTGGAAATTCTGGGAAATCCCGTTTACTTTCGATGAACTGAGCGCTTTGTACCGCCTGCAGTTCGATTCGCTGAGCGATGTGATTCGTTTTGGGGTCATCCCCGACGGGCATCCGGCCGGCGTACAGGTCTTCCTGTATTACTGGATAAAGTTTTTCGGCGACAGGGAATTTGTAGTTAAGCTTCCCTTCCTTTTGGCAGGGCTGGCATCTGTTTACCTTGCTTACCGCCTGGGTCGCATGTGGTTTAATCCGACAGCCGGTGTGCTCACGGCAGCTTATATGGCCAGCCTGCAACTGTGGGTGATGTACAGCCAGATCGCTCGGCCGTACGCCAGTGGCTTGTTCCTTACTTTGATGATGGTTTACTACTGGAGCAAGTACTTTTTCGAGGGGAACAAACTCAAGCATCTGTTGCTGTTTGTAATCTTTGCTTCGTTGTCAACTTACAACCACCACTTCAGCCTGTTGTTTGCAGTGGTGGTGGGGCTCAGTGGCTTGTGGTTTGTCACTTCCAAAAACCGTTTGCCCTATCTGTTTGCAGGCATTGCCATTTTTGCCCTGTACACCCCGCATCTGCCGATCTTTTTCAGCCAGTTGGCTCAGGGTGGCGTCGGCGACTGGCTTAACAAACCAAGCCCCTGGTTTCTGTTTGAGTTTCTGAACTGGTTGTTTCACTTTTCCATCACAACCTGGCTGGTTTTAACAGGCGTGTGGCTTTTTGCCATTTACACGCCCGGCGATATGACTCAGCCCCCCGATGCCGTTAAAAAACGAAAACTACTGTTGTTGTGGTTTTTTGTTCCGATGGTCGTGGGTTATACTTATTCGGTGCTGTACGAACCGGTTTTGCAGTATTCGCTGCTCATCTTTTCCACACCTTACTTTTTCATGCTGTTATTCTCGGTAGTTAAAAACATACCACCGGGACGGGCGGCGGTGCTTGTGGTTATTGTTTTGCTGGTCAACACGGCAAGCCTGGTGTGGGGACGTCAGTATTATCAGGTTTTTTACAAGCAACCTTACGAGGAGGCGGTAAAACATTCACTCAAACTGGAATCGGCACAGTTCAAAGGTCAGGTTTTTTTAATCGACCATTACCTTCCTTTTTTTAATGAGTACTATTTTAAAAAATATGGAAGACGCATCCCTTATTACACGACACGGAACAAAGACCTGACAGTGACCGGTTTTAAAAAAGTACTGGAGGGTATTGACAAAATGGTGGTGTTAACCTCCGGTTTAAAGTCTGACTATTTTCAGGTTGTCAGGGAGAAGTTCCCCTTTTTGGTGGACTATGATTACGGTTTTACCTTTGAGCAATACACTTTTTCGAAGTATCTTGTTGACGAAGAAATCCAGTTACCCTCAAAAGCGGTGGCGGGTACCGACTTCAAAAACCAGTTGGGTAACTGGAGGATAAAAGAAGAGCATGTTGAGCTCGATACGGTTGACGGGTCAAAGGTTTTTCACCTGAAGCCGGAAGTCAAATACGGCCCGTACATCAATCTGCCCCTCAGACATATTACCGAAAGCCGTCACTTGTTTATCGACATCGAAGTGCAG
>JAJRWG010000278.1 GCA_024276895.1 Bacteroidota bacterium | reverse complement strand
TCCCACGCGCTTTTTGTGATGTGCCCTGAAGGATTTACCCCCCGCCAAGCAACTGTCGGCAAATGAATTCCGAAGCTTTCCCGTCTCCGAAAACGGGCGGAAAAGACAAGCGATCGGAACTTTCAAGATAATGCATGCAGTCCGCTACAATTTTGTCACCGTCCGCATCCGCGATCAGCCCGCAGCCCGCATCAACGATTTCTTTCCATTCGGTTTCCGGCCTGAGGATGACGCAGGGCTTTTCGAAAAAATAAGCTTCTTTCTGCACCCCGCCCGAGTCGGTAACCACCAGGCTGCAGTAGCTTTCCAGCTGGATCATGTCCAGGAACGAAACCGGGGGAACCAGCTGCAGCAACGGGTTTTTCCTCACTTCTTCCAGCAGCTTTTGCTCCAGATTGGTTTCCATCATTTTCCGTGTCCGGGGGTGGAGGGGCAGCACGACGCGGAGGCCGCTGCCGGAGGCCAGCCTGTTGAGCGCGCTGAAAATGGCGGTAAGCCGCTCCGGATTGTCGGTGTTGTTGTCACGATGGATGGTGGCCAGCACAAAATCTTTTCCCTTCAGCTCGAGTTTTTCCATCACGCTGCTCTTTTCAGCGGCAATGGTTTTGAAGAAAAGGCTGTTGTCGAACATCACGTCGCCGCAATGGAAGACCGCCGGGTTGTCGGCAGTGTAAGGCGGCTTGCTGTCGGGTGAAAAGCCTTCCCTGACAAGGTTGTCGAAGCCCGTTCGGGTGGGTGTGAATAGCAGTGTGGAAACATGGTCGCAAAGGATGCGGTTGATCTCCTCGGGCATGGATTTGTTGAAAGAACGCAGTCCCGCCTCGATGTGTGCTACGGGGATGCGCATCTTTGACGCGGCAACTGCTCCCGCAAGCGTGGAATTGGTATCGCCGTAAACCACCAGGTAATCGGGTTTCTCCTTCTCGAGAACCGCTTCGATGCCGGTGATCATTCCCGCCGTTTGACGGCCGTGGCTGGCGCTGCCGATGCCCAGGTTGTAATCGGGACGGGGAACCCCCAACTCGTCGATGAAAACCTGCGACATGCTTTGGTCGTAGTGCTGACCCGTGTGTACAATGACTTCACGGATACGGCCGGGAAAATGATTCCTGATGGCACGACTGATGGCTGCCGCTTTGATGATCTGCGGCCTGGCGCCGATGATGGTGACGATCTTGCGCATGAAATTGCTGTTTCTTTTAGCGGTTGCGGGAAGCCGGTCCGGCCGGTCAACCCTCAAATCAACGATTCGTCTGCAAAGCTAAAATAATTGTCGTTGCCCACGATGAGGTGGTCGAGCACGGAAATGTCGAGCACCTCCCCCGCCTTCCGGATTTTTTTGGTCAGGGCGATGTCGTTTTCGCTGGGTTTTAAATTATCGGAAGGATGGTTGTGGCCGAGGATGATGGCCGAGGCATTCACGTCGAGGGCTTTTTTGAAAATCTTCTTGGGGTCGGCCACGGTGCCCGAAAAACCGCCCTCGCCGATGACTTCGTTCTGGATGACCTTGTTGGCACGGTCGAGCAGCAGCACGCGGAATTCTTCGTCGTACCTGTCAGACAGGTAGGGAAAAAACAGGTCGTAGGCATCGCGGCTCGACCTGATCTTTTTGCGTTCCAGCACTGCGCTGGCGTTTCTGCGTTTGCCCAGTTCCAGCGCAGCGATCACCGAAATGGCTTTGGCGCTGCCGATTCCTTTGTAACGCAACAAGCCTTCCACCCCCAGCTTGGAAAGCTCGATAAGGTTGTTGTCCACCTCGTTAAGCATGGTCTGTGCCAGTTCAACGGCCGACATTTCGGCATTGCCCGAACCGATGAGGATGGCGATGAGTTCGGCATTGGAGAGGGCTGTTTTTCCTTTCAGCATGAGTTTCTCCCTGGGACGGTCGTCCTCGGCCCACTGGGAGATGGGACGTTTAGCGGTTTCCATCAGGATAAAAATTGAAAGGTAAAAGTACGAAAAACAAGGCGGTTTCGCAAATATGTGCTTCCGGTGAGGTTTTTCTTTCAAAATTCCGGGCACAAAAAAACCCGGACACACGCGGCATCCGGGTTCAATATTTTACAACGCCTGTTACAGGTTATTGGCAAATTTGGTGATGCCCGATTTCAGGTTACCGGCTTTGTTTTTGTGGATCATGCCTCTTTTGGCCAGCTTGTCAATAATAGCGTAAAGCCTGGGCAGTTGCTCCTGCGCTTCTTTTTTGTCGCTCAATTTCCTGAATTTTCTAACTGCATTGCGCATGGTCTTCGAATAAAAACGGTTGTGCATCCTCCGTTTCTCGGTTTGCCTGATGCGCTTCAGCGCTGATGGGTGATTAGCCATATTTCCTGTGAATTAAAGTTTATAATTTCGGGCTGCAAAAGTAAAACATTTTTTAAAACCGGCATCCCCGGCAATGATATTTTTAAAAGAAAAGCGCCCGTCCGAAAAATAATGCCTTACTGCCGTTTCAGGTAAGCGTTCCCTCCGTGGGTGATAAACCGCACGGCAGCTTTCATTATTTCGACCGTCACCTCTTTGAATTTCCCGATGACTTCGCCGTCCAGTTGCAGCAAGCGGGGTTCCTCGAAATGCATCACGGCCCGCTCGGTGGTGATGACTTTTCCCGAATTGTAATCGAGATAGCTCTCATCAAAACGCGCCAGACCTGCTTTCAGCAGCGAAGGCCCGTCGATGCGCGTAACCAGTACGATCTCGAATTTCCCGTCCATGGGGCTGCCTTCGCGGTTCATGGGTACGCCGGTACCGAATTTCCGCGCGTTGCAAATGCCCGCCATAAAAACTTTGTCGCTCAGCTCCGTACCGTTGGCCTCCACCCTGACGGGAAAGGGCGCCAGCCGCTTCAATTCTTCGAGAAAATACTTCGCGTAGGTAATCATCCCGCGGTTCGGGTCTTTCGCGTAAGCCTCCACAATGCGGGCGTTCAGCCCCACGTCGCCGATGTGCAGGCAGTAGTGCCTTTGGTTGACTTTCAAAATATCCAGCCCGCCGATGCGCTTCGACATGATGATGTCTTTGAGGGCTTCCAGCGGTTTGGGGTTGACAAAAAGTTCGGTGGCCATGCCGTTGGCCGAACCCATGGGAACAATGCCCAGCGGGTAGTCGGTTTCCAGCAGCGCCAGGGCCGTGAAAAGTGTCGTACCGTCACCACCCACCGAGACCACCTTGTCGGGCCGCACCTCTTCCAGCACCTGCCGCAGCATTTCCGCGTCATTTTTTCCGGTGGTTTTGAAAATACGGTACGCAATGCCGTACTTGTCAAGCAGGGCAACGGCCTTTCTTAAAAAGGGCTCCTTGTCAACGCCCCCCGAAATGGGGTTTACAACCAACAGTAGTTTCATGTTCCCGGTTTTAAATGATATTCTCTTTAATTACCACGTATCAAAATCTTTCATTTCATCCCCGTCGCTGAAATAAACGGCAGATGGACAAGCCTGCTTCAGCTTTTTCCACTGTTGTTTCTGTTTTTTCCGCTGGACGGATTTTGTCTTCCTGATGAAGATTTGTTTTATCCTGCCGGGATATTCACTGACGACGGCCGTGTAAATTTCCATGTCTTTCTGGCTGTCGTCGCCAACCAGGACGAAGGGTTTTTCAGCGGAATTGTCAAGGATGAAGCGGATGTGTTTCAGCTTGTAGGCTCTTCCCTTTTTGGGTCTGAGCAACTGACTGAATCTCAGGTAAGGCGTCAGGAAAAGCCTTCCCCTGGGCAGGCCGTTGTAATCGATAAAAGCCGCCAGCAAGGCGAACAGATTGCTCTCGCTTTTGGAAATGTAAAAAACCCGGGCATGCAGCCGCTCGCTTTCCGCGAAGAGTTTCCGCGTAAAGTCCACCACCTTGCGTTTCTGCGGCGAAGTCAGCGCCAGGGTTTTGATGCGCTTGAAAAAATCGGCCGTGAACGAATGGATGATGGTGTCGTCAATGTCGGAAATGATGTCGAAAGGGCTGTCGGTATTTTCGAAAACCACCGGGAAGTCCTGAACAATTTCGATGGGTTTTCCGTCTTCCCCGGTGACGACGATGTCTTTCCCGGCCTGAAAATCCACCACCTGTGCAAATCCGCCGCTGTTGTCGGTCCGGGTGCGGATGGTTCTCCCAACGGTGGAAATTTCTATCTGACGGTCTGCGTAAACCCCGATACCATAGGTCTTTGCTACTTTCAGCAGATGCTTCAGCGGACTCAGCTTCCGGTCGAATGGAAAGGGCGACCTGTTCAGCAACACACCTGACAGCAATGTTTTGCCGCCGAAATGTACTGCCGAAATTTGCCACACTACCGCCATGGGAATTTCCTGTTAAGCTTGATGGTCAGGGAAAGTTGCAAAGTTAACAAACCCGTAAAACTGCCGGAAAGACCGCCTTGGGTTCAAAGCGTCTTCCCCGTCAGCACGGGTTCGTCCGTAAAAGTGAGGCCGTCAATTTTCACTTTGTAAAAGCGGTTGCGTTCCAGTCCGGACTCTTCGATGCGTACGGGTACGTAGTGCTCGCCGAAACCGGACGCGAAGCCTTTGTCATCAATTTTCTCCACCAGTACCGTCTGGGTTTTTCCGATGAAGGAACGGCGGTATTCCCGTTTCATCTCGTCGGCCAGCAGGCGGACGGCTTCGCTGCGCCGGGTTTTGAGCTTTTCGGGAATCTGATCGGACATGCGCTCGGCACGGGTGCCCTTGCGAACGGAATATTTGAAAGTGTGGATGTGACCGAAACCGATGCGGCGGGCCAGCGCCAGGGTTTGTTCAAAGTCTTCTTCGGTTTCGCCGGGAAAGCCCACGATGATGTCGGTGGTAAGGTTGAAACCGGGACGGGAGCTTTTGAGTTTGGCAGCCATCTCTTCGAACAGTGCAGCCGTGTACATGCGCCGCATCTTCAGCAGGATGTCTTCCGAACCGCTTTGCAGGCAGATGTGCATGTGGGGGGTGAGCTTGGGATGGGAAAACAAACGGAAAAAACTGTCGGAATAACCGTCGGGTTCGATGGAGGAAATGCGGACACGAAAATTGCCCGGCAGCTCCAGGATGGCTTCCACCAGTTTCTCGAAATCATAACCACCGTACTTGTAGCGTCCCAGATTGACACCTGTCAGGACGATCTCTTTGAAGCCGAAATCCACCACCTTGCGGATGTTGTCGAAAATGTCTTTGGCCGGCCGGCTGACAGCCCTTCCCCTGACTTTGGGGATGATACAAAAGGTACAGAAATTATCGCAGCCGTCCTGGATTTTGATAAGGCTGCGGGTGTGGAAAGTCTCGTCGGCGGCGGCGTAAGCAAATACATCTTTTTCAAACTGGTCGGGATTCACCAACTCACCCCTGAAGTGGGCTTCCACCACCGACAATACGGCGGTCTTGTGGTCGTTGTCCACCACATAGTCGATTTTTTCGTTTTGCTGCAACTGCTCCTTGTAATTGGTAGCCATGCAACCGGTGACGATGGTCAGCGCGTCTTTGGCCGTCCGCGCCGCCTGGTTGATGACCTTGCGCGAACGGCTGTCGCTTTGGTTGGTCACCGTACAGGTGTTGATGACGTAAACATCGGCAGGCTGATCGAAGTCCACGATTTCGTAATCCTTTTTGGAGAAGGCCGAAGCAATGGCATCGGTTTCAAAAAGGTTGAGCCGGCAGCCCAGAGTCTTGAATGCGATCTTTCTTGTCATTTTTCCGTAGCTATAAGTACGCCTTCGGTGGAAAAAGGCACCGCCGATTTGATCTTCACCTCCGCAAAGAGTCCGATCAGGCTTTCGTCTCCGGATGGAAAGCGGACGAT
>JAJRWG010000277.1 GCA_024276895.1 Bacteroidota bacterium | reverse complement strand
TAACGACTTGATGGGGCTGTAAACAACACCGTTGTTGATGAGCAGCTTGCCGTAAAAGCTGTTTTCCTTGTTTTCGATATAACTCCCGTTTTCGCCGTAGAACGAGGTGTTGTGTCCAAGGCCAAGCCTGAAGGACGGCCCCATAAAATAACGTACCACTCCCTGCCCGGTGGGATAAAAATTCAAACCGATCCCGCTATAAAAGGCATTAGTCATATTTCCAAAATCCAAATTGTTGTTGTAACCGATGGAAACCGGGATGACGATGCCGAGTTTTCCGCTGCGCAGGATGTGTTCGTACGAAAGCGTAAAATCGCTGATCACAAGATCGAACAGGTGAAATGTAAAAAGATTTCTTTTGAAGTCGTCCTCCGGGGCTTTTCGTCCGTTCTTGTCAAAACTTTCCGTTCGGCCGTTTTCGAATACCACAAGCCTGACGTCTTTCAGTGGTATGGTGTAGTAACGACCGCTGCTATCACCAAAGTTCTCGTAAATCAAATCTTTACCCGACACATAAACATTTTGGGAAGTCAAGCGTTCCTGGCTGTTTTTCAGGTAAATGTAATCCTGGGCATTCAGCCCTGCCGTTAAAGCAAGCAGTAAAGCAAGCAGTGTTGCGTGTGTTTTCATGGTATTTCTATCATCTAATTCATCATGTCAAAATGCATCCCCTGTTTTTTATGCCGCAGGCTGCATTTAAAAGACAAGTTTAACTGTTAATGGTTGCCATCTTAAAAAAATAAACGGCGGGGCTGTCAAAATGTTGTCGCGGTTTGGCTTAAAATAACAAAGGCTGCCCCGATGAGGCAGCCCTTTGATTGCTTTCCTGTTTAACTACCAAAGTCGTCAAACATGATCATCTCGTCAGGTACGCCCAGTTCATCAAGCATCTTCAGCACTGCCGCATTCATCATGGGCGGGCCGCAGAGGTAATATTCAATCTCTTCCGGCTCAGGGTGCTTCTTCAGATAATTATCGTAAATCACCTGGTGGATGAATCCGGTGTAACCGGCCCAGTTGTCTTCTTTCAGCGGTTCGGAAAGTGCGACATGGAACTTGAAATTGGGATTCTCCTTTTCAATCTTTTCAAAATGATCGACGTAGAAAAGTTCGCGCAGCGAGCGCCCGCCATACCAGAAAGTTGCCTTCCGTTTGGTTTTTTTGGTTTCGAACAGATCGAAAATGTGCGACCGCATGGGGGCCATGCCGGCACCGCCGCCGATGAACATCATTTCGTTGTCGGTGTCTTTGATAAAGAACTCGCCGTAAGGGCCTGAGATGGTAACTTTATCGCCGGGCTTGCGCGAGAAGATGTAGGAGGAACAAATTCCCGGGTTCACATTCATAAAGCCGTTTTTCTTCCTGTCCCAGGGCGGGGTGGCGATGCGGATATTCAGCATCACGATGTTTCCTTCGGCCGGGTGGTTGGCCATGGAATAGGCACGGGTGATCTCTTCGGTGTTTTTCATTTGCAGATCCCACATCTTGAATTTATCCCACTCGCCGTGGTATTCCTTGTCGATGTCCATATCTTTAAAATCGACTACGATCTTCGGCACGTCAATCTGAATGTAACCGCCGGAACGGAAGTTGAGGTTCTCGCCCTCGGGCAGTTTCACAACAAATTCTTTGATGAACGATGCCACGTTTCTGTTGGAAACCACTTCGCATTCCCACTTTTTGATGCCAAAGATCTCGGGTGCAACATGGATATCCATATTTTCGCGCACCTTCACCTGACAGGCCAGCCGCCAGTTGTTCATTTGCTCCTTGCGGGTAAAAAAGCCTTTCTCGGTAGGGAGGATGGTTCCGCCGCCGTTGTTCACCTGAACCTGGCACATTCCGCAGGTACCGCCACCGCCGCAGGCCGAAGGCACAAATATCTTTTGCTCGGCAAGGGTTGTCAGCAAGGTTGAGCCCGGATCGGTTTCTACTTCTTTTTCCTCATTGATCCTGATCTTCACTTTACCCTGGGGCATGAGTTTTTTCCTGGCAAAAAGCAGCACCGCCACCAATGACAGGGTGACCACCAGGAAAATAGCTATGCTGGCAAGAACAACTGTACCGATTCCAACTAGTAGTAAAGTCATTTTATTTTTATTTTTTGTTTACAATTTAATTCCAAGAAAACTCATAAAAGCAATACCCATCAAGCCGGTGATGATGAATGTGATGCCCAGTCCACGCAATGCAGGAGGCACATTCGAGTAACGAATCTTCTCGCGGATAGCTGCAATGCCCACGATGGCCAGGAACCAACCCACGCCCGAACCCAGACCAAAAGAGGTGGCTTCGGCAATGTTTTGGTATTCCCTTTCCTGCATGAACAGCGAGCCGCCAAGAATAGCACAGTTCACCGCAATGAGCGGGAGGAAAATACCCAGTGATGAGTACAATGCCGGCGTGAATTTCTCGACGATCATCTCGACCAGTTGAACCATGGAAGCAATGATGGCGATGAACAGGATGAAGCTCAGAAAACTCAGGTCAACATCCGCAAATTCGGGGCCCAGCCAGATCATGGTACCTTCTTTCAGTACATACTCGTTGAGCAGGTAGTCGACGGGGACGGTAATGCCAAGGACAAAAACCACTGCCAGTCCGAGGCCCACTGAGGTGTTTACCGTTTTGGAGACAGCAAGGTATGAACACATGCCCAGGAAATAGGCAAATACCATGTTGTCGATAAAGATGGACTTGATAAATATGTTAAATATTTCTTGCATCGTTCTGAAATTTCAGGTTTACATGAATTAATTTTCCTCAATCAGTTCGCGTGTGTAGTAACGCTGGACCCAGATAATGACCCCCACGGTAATGAGCGCCATGGGTGGCAGAATCATCAATCCGTTGTTGACGTAGCCGAAATCGTAAAACCCCTGCGGGATGATGCGGAAATCCAAAAGTGTTCCCGAGCCGAACAGTTCGCGTAAAAATGCAATCATGACAAGGATCACACCGTATCCAAGTGCATTGCCGATACCGTCTAAAAAGGCAGGCCAGGGTTTGTTGCTCATGGCAAAGGCTTCCAGGCGGCCCATGATAATACAGTTGGTGATGATGAGTCCCACAAACACCGAAAGCTGCTTGCTCACATCGTAAACAAATGCCTTGAGTACCTGGTCAACAAGAATAACCATGGTGGCAATAACGACCAGTTGGACAATAATCCTGATCCGTGGCGGAATACCTTTCCGCAGGAGAGCGATCACGACATTGGATGCGGCCAGAACCACCAACACCGAAATAGACATAACGATGGCAGGCATTAGCTTGGCCGTTACCGCCAGGGCCGAACAAATACCCAACACCTGCACCGTGATCGGGTTACTCAGGTTCAGCTGCTTGGTGATCAGTTTCAGATTCTTGGTTGAGAACAAAGGTTCCTTTGCTTTATTTTCCGTGCTCATTGTTTTCTGTTTTTTTGAATGAAAGGTAAATAAACGGTCAAAACATCATGGATCATGTCGTTTACACCATTGCTGGTGATGGTACCACCCGAGATGGCATCAACACCGTGAATCTGCATGTCTTCTGGCAGTTTTTTCGCGCCGCCTTTTACAACCATTACGGACATAAAGCTGCCATCATCATGAAAGATCTTCTTGCCGACAAACTGGTCTTTAAAAGCGCTGGTGGTAATTTCGGCGCCCAGCCCGGGAGTTTCACCTTTGTGATCGAAGGTTACCCCTATAATGGTGTTAAAATCATCCTTCAGGGCAATGTTTCCCCAGATGGGGCCCCACAGTCCTGTACCTCGTAAGGGAAGAATGTAAATGGTTTCGCCGTCTTTGTTCACAACATAAACGGGAAGGTGGTATGCATTGCCTTTCGACATTTTGTAAAGTTCTTTTTTCATGTCGATCTTAAAAGCGGGACCGTCTTCCATTTTACCGTCTTTGTAAGGCTCTGCATTGCCGTCCTTGTCAACAACCAGCTCTTCAACAACAAACTGGTTAAAGGCCTTGATCGTGTTTGCTGTTTCCACACCTTCAACCTTTGCCGAAGCCAGGATGCCGCCCATCTTTTCAATGGCAATATTCTTATCCTGGTATGGCTTCAGCAACATGGCTGCCAGAGACAACAAAGCTGCTGCCACGATCACCAGTATGGCTGCGTATCTGAAAATATAACCGTTTGAGTACATATTTCTGTCTTTTAAATTCGTTAATTTGCGCTTACCGCTTTCAGGCGTTTCAGCCGCTTTTTGATATTCGCTTCAATGACGTAGTGGTCGATCAGCGGTGCAAACACGTTCATCAGCAGAATTGCCAGCATCATGCCCTCGGGGTAGGCGGGGTTGAATACGCGGATCATGACGGCGATCATCCCGATCAGGAATCCGTAGTAGTACATGCCCCGGGTTGTCTGGGTTGCCGTTACCGGGTCGGTGGCCATATAAACGGCACCAAAGGCAAAGCCGCCCATGATGAGGTGGTTCCATGCCGGAAGGTTCATATAATCATTGGCTCCCCAAAGATTGAACAGGTATCCCATCACCAGACCACCGGCAAAAACAGTAAACATGACCCGCCAGTTGGCGATTCCCGTAATCAGCAGCAGGGCGCCGCCTATGAGGATCATCAAGGTAGAAGTCTCGCCGATGGAGCCGGGGATGAATCCCATAAACATGTCGTAAGCCGAAGGAAGATCTTTAAAGTTACCCACCAGCGCATTGCCAAGCGGTGTGGCTCCTGAAAACGAATCCAGTTTCTCGGCAATCCAGACTTTGTCGCCCGACATATCGGCCGGATAGGCAAAAAACAAAAAGGCACGTGCCAGCAAAGCCGGGTTGACGATGTTCATGCCCGTGCCGCCAAACACTTCTTTTCCGAAAACTACGGCAAAAGCCACTGCAAGGGCAAGTTGCCACAGGGGGACGTCCGGTGGAACAATCAGCGGAATGAGCATGGCCGAAACGAAGAAGCCTTCGTTGACCTCGTGACCCCTGATCTGTGCAAAAATTATCTCCAGTCCCAGACCCACGCCGTAGGAAACAATCAGCAGCGGTAGCACTTTCAGGAAGCCGTACCAGAACATGGTCCAGAAGTCGGGTGATTCGCCAACCGAAAGAAAATGCTGGTAACCCACATTCCATATGCCGAACAACAGTGCCGGGATCAGGGCAATCACCACCACGATCATGGTCCGTTTCATGTCGATGGCATCCCTGATATGCGCCCCTTTTTCGGTAACTTTGGCAGGCACGAAAAACAAGGTTTCCATCGCATCGAACATAGCATGGAATTTTTCGTACTTCCCGCCTTTTTCGAAATGGGGTTTCTGTTTGTCTAATAAATCTCTTAACACTTTCATGTGAATATTCTTATTTATTAACTCATTTCAGTGCGCATTAAATCGAGGCCTTTACGTACGATTTCCTGCATTTGTATCTTAGACGTATCAATCACCTCGCAAAGCGCAAAGTCTTCTTCATCTATTTCATAAATACCCAGGTTTTCCATCAGGTCGATGTCTTCAACGATGATTGCTTTGAGCAACTGCATGGGAAGAATGTCGAAGGGGAAGACTTTCTCGTACTTTCCGGTCATAACAAATGCCCGGTTACCACCGTGTTGGTTGGTATCAAGGCGATACTTACGTTTTGAGAACAGCTTCGAAGGAAAGGTTCCCGAAACGCTGAACTTTCCGAAACCGGGTTTCAGCCAGCCGAAGAACTCCGAATAATTCCCTTCGGGAATGACGGTTACCTGATTGTGATAGAAACCGATGAAGCCGTCTTTTTCGATTTTGTCACCGGTGAGCACGTTTCCGCTGATGAAACGGTTATCGCCGTCGGTAACATTGCCGCTAACCATGTTGGTGATGCGCGCGCCGATAAAACTTCTGAAATATTTGGGCTCTTTCACCTCCGAACCGGCAAGGGCATACAGCCTGCTGCTGTCCACTTTTCCTTGCAAAAACAGGTTTCCGATGCTGATCACCTCCTGAGGATTTACATACCAGATAGCCTCTCCCTTGTTCAGCGGGTCGATGCGGCTGATGTGGACACTCACGTTGCCGGCGGGATGGGGCCCGTCGAAACGGTTAAGCTGCACATTCCGGGCCTTCAGAAAAACATCGGAAGTCGTTTTTTTGGCGCTGACGTTGAGGTGCACCTTACCGCCGGTAAGTTTCGCCAGCACATCCAGGCCGTTCCGGAAGGCTTCGCCCCTGC
The DNA here is from genome assembly GCA_024276895.1 of Bacteroidota bacterium. GTDB lineage: Bacteria > Bacteroidota > Bacteroidia > Bacteroidales > F082 > B6-G9. The sequence continues at coordinate 622 of JAJRWG010000277.1, read as the reverse complement.
CTTCAACAATCAAATCGAAATCGGGTGCCAGGGGTGCCGAATCAAAAGCCGTCACAAAGATGGCTTTGGGTTCATCTTTGGGATTGGCAATCACCGAGTAAGGCCGCTGCCTGATCATGGGCCAGACCCCGCTTTTCATCAGTTTTTCGATGATGGCCTCCCTGCTCAGGCCGGCCACATCGCCTTTCCCGAAGTCTTCTGCGGTTTCTTTTCCGTCTGTCTCGATGATTACTTCGAGCAGACGACGCTTGGCCCCGCGTTTTACCATGATCACCTTTCCGCTCACCGGAGCGGTAAACAGTATCTCTTCCCTGTATTTATCAAAAAATAAAGGACTGCCGATTTTTACCTCATCGCCTTCTTTAGCAAGCATTTTCGGAAAGCATCCAATAAAATCGGGCGGCTTGATGGCAAACCTTTTGGCATTCAAGTCGGCAATTGTTTTTTGCGGCTCGCCAATCAGTTTGATATCCAGCCCCTTCTTAATAGAATAAACCGTTGACATATACAAATAAATTCATGTGTTATTTAATTTGCGAAAATAGATAATTATACTTTGCTTTGTGAGGAATAAACCAGAATTATAAAATTTTTATCCACTCTAAATAAACAAAAAAGTTTA
>JAJRWG010000276.1 GCA_024276895.1 Bacteroidota bacterium | reverse complement strand
GGTGTTTGTCAGAACGGGAGGTCGTCTCCCTCCTCTGCAGGTGCCGGTGCCTCGGTTGAGGGCTGAGGGGCCTGCTCGGTAGTACCGGTGGGTTGTGCAACGGTGGACCTTTCGCCGGGCTGGTACCTTGCAAGCATGTTAATGCGCTCGGCGACAATCTCGGTAACGTAGCGGTTGTTGCCTTCCTTGTCAGTGTACTTGCGGGTTTTGATCTTTCCTTCCACGTAAATCAGGTCGCCCTTGGCGATATTGCGCTCAGCCAGGTAGCGGTAGCCCACAATGTTGTGCCACTCGGTAATGTCTTTCCATTCCCCGGTGGCCTTGTCGCGGTACGACTCGGTGGTTGCCAGCGAGAAGCTGATTTTTTTTGTGCCGTCTTCAAAACTATAGGTCTCAGGGTCTTTGCCAACCCTGCCTACCAAAATAACTCTGTTTAATCCTGCCATTTTTGTCTTAAATTAAGTTTTCCTGATCCTGCAGATAGCGATCGAGTAAGCGGGGAACAGGATAATTATCAATTTTTTTTTCATCCACCAAAATTAGTGCATTTTCTGCGAATCCGGCAGGTTTTTTATCAACAATCAGGTGGATGAAAACGGCATGGATTTTTTGGTGGGTAAGTTGGTGACAGTATTCTCTTGAAACGGAACTGACGGTGAAAGTTGTCTGCCCGATCAAGTCGTTAAATTCGGGCATGTGCAGGATTTCTTCAGGCTGTTTCCGCTTGCCGTATTCCACCAGTGGAAAATCGTAAAGATTTCTCCAAATATCTTTTTGGTTCCTTTTTTTCAGAACGAAAGCCCTTGGTCCCCCGTTTTGGGCAAACTCGATGAACAAGTAATAGAAAAAGCGGTTCCGAACTGCTGCTTTGGGTTGTTTTACCGGAAACTGTTCCACGGTGCCGTTTTTTGCTGCCTGGCAAGTGTCCAGAAAAATACACTGTTGACAATCGGGATTTTTAGGTTGGCAAAAAAGCGCCCCAAATTCCATCATTGCCTGATTGAAAGTACCGGGAGGATGATTTTGCAGCAAGGTGGCTGCCAGGGTTTCAAACTCTTTCTTTCCCCTGCCTGTTTGAATGGGTGTTGCAATGCCGAAGATTCGCGCCAACACTCTGAAAACATTTCCGTCCACCACCGGGACAGCAACATCAAAAGCAATGGAGGCAACGGCTGCCGCCGTGTAAGGGCCGATTCCCTTTATTTTCATCAGTTCGCGGGGTTGTTGCGGAAATGAACCGCCAAAATCATCAACAATAGTTTGTGCTGCAGCCATCAGGTTGTTTGCACGGTTGTAATACCCCAGTCCCTGCCACATTTTATAAATTTCCTGCTGGGAAGCTTTTGCGAGCGAAAAAATATCGGGAAACCGCCTGATGAACTTCAGGTAGTAATCCATTCCCTGCTCCACACGGGTCTGTTGGAGGATGATTTCAGAGAGCCAGATCTTATAAGGATCGGCGCAATCCCGCCAGGGCAAATTGCGCTTGTTTCTTTCGTACCAATGAATCAGTTTGTCGCCAAAATCGTCCAACATGGGCCGAAAATACTTAAAAAGTGCTTGAATGGCAGAAAAAAATGTTCATTTGATTTGTTGTTTGTGAAAAAGTTTTATTTTTGCCACCCAAAATAAAAATCTAATTATTAATTATTTAAAAGAATAAAGACATGACGAAAGCAGAAATTGTAACCGAAATTGCCAATAAAACAGGCATTGAGAAAGTAGCTGTACAGGCAGTTGTTGAATCATTCATGGAAACCGTAAAAGATACAATGGTAAATGGTGAGAATGTTTACTTGAGAGGTTTTGGTAGTTTCATTATTAAGAGACGTGCAGAAAAAACCGGCCGTAATATTTCGAAAAATACCACCATCATTATTCCTGCACACAACATACCTGCTTTTAAACCTGCAAAAACTTTTGTAAACGAAGTAAAAGGTAACGTAAAATAGTATTAACGTTAATACAAAATATTATGCCCAACGGAAAAAAGAGGAAAAGACATAAGATGGCAACCCACAAACGCAAAAAGCGTTTGCGGAAAAACAGGCATAAGAAGAAATAACAGGTTTCCTGACATACAGGGGTAACACAACCTGCACAAGGGTTGTGTTACCTTATGTTTTTTTGCATCTCTCCCTTTTTTACCTGCCTTTTGCTTGTCCTTATCTTTTAGATTCGTCAACTCCCGGCCTTGTGTAAGGTCATGGTGGTTGACATAAAAACATACATTGTGAAGAGAGAATTAATCATCGATTCAAATCAATCGGAGGTTAGAATTGCGCTACTGGAGGACAAGAATCTCGTTGAACTGAACAAAGAAAAAACCAACAATAATTTTGTAGTCGGTGACGTATTTTTGGGTAAGGTTAAAAAAATCATGCCCGGGCTGAATGCCGCCTTTGTTGATGTCGGCCACGAGAAAGATGCTTTTTTGCACTATCTCGATCTGGGACCGCAAATCAAAACCTTCCTGAAATACACCAAGTTAGGACTACTTGGGAAAGCCCATCTGACCTCACACGAGAAAATCAGACAGGAGCGTGACATTGAAAAAACGGGAAAAATCACCCAGGTACTGACGTCGGGACAGCAAATACTTGTTCAGATTGCCAAAGAGCCAATTTCAACCAAAGGACCAAGGGTAACCACCGAAATTTCTTTTCCCGGAAGGTATCTGGTACTCTTGCCCTTTTCCAACAAAATTTCCATTTCGCAGAAAATCAAGAGCAAGGAAGAAAGAACCAGGCTCAAAAGACTGATTTTAAGCATCAAACCCAATAACTACGGGGTTATCATCCGAACGGTTGCGGAAAACAAGAAAGTGGCCGAACTGGATGGCGACCTGAGTAACCTGGTGTCGAAATGGAACAGCATCATCAAAAAGCTTCCCCATTTGCGGGCCCCGCAAAAAGTGCTGAGCGAGCTGGACCGTACTTCGGCAACCCTGCGTGACAACCTGAACGAATCGTTCAACAGCATTTACGTGAACAATCCCGTGCTGTACGAAGAAGCCAGGGAACTGATTGGCACCATTTCGCCCGATAAAAAAGACATTGTAAAACATTACAGGGGACGCGTACCCATATTTGAATATTTTGGTGTTGAAAGACAAATCAGGAGTTCATTTGGCAAAAATGTAACCATCAAGAGTGGTGTTTACCTCATTATTGAACACACCGAAGCCCTTCATGTTATTGATATTAACAGCGGTCACCGCGTCAACAAGGAGAAATCGCAGGAAGAAAATGCCCTGTTGGTAAACCTTGAGTCGGCAGCCGAGGTGGCCCGCCAATTGCGTTTGCGCGATATGGGCGGGATCATCGTCGTTGATTTTATTGACATGCGCGAGGCCAAAAACCGTCGCCTGCTCTTCCATAAGCTCAAAGAGGAAATGGCGAAAGACAGGGCAAAACACACCATTTTACCGCCGAGCAAATTCGGGCTTGTACAAATAACCCGCCAAAGGGTTAGACCGGAAATGACAGTTCCGGTGCTGGAACAATGCCCTGCTTGTGGTGGCAGCGGACAAATCAAATCGAGTTACATGCTGCTGGATGACATCGAAAACAACCTGAATTACCTGATCCAGGAGCAAAACGAACCTTCACTTACGCTCACGGTTCATCCTTTCATCGTGGCTTATCTGTCAAAAGGTTTCCCCTCTATTCAGTTCAAGTGGTTCTTGAAGTATAAAAAGTGGATTAAAATCCGACCGGTGAGAAATTATCACTTGCTGGAATACAAGTTCCTTAACGGAAACAGCGATGTGATCAAAAACTAAGACAAAAAAGCCACCTTTCCGGGTGGCTTTTTTGTTTGCGGCAATGGCTGGCAGTTTATCCGTTGTAGAACCTGTATTTATCAGCATGAATACTTAAAACAGGAATGGGCGAATGGTTAACCATTTGTGAGGCATATGGTCCCATCCACAGATTTGAAGTACGGGTTTCCTGCTCAGTCATGATGGAGATCAGATTGGCATCCACACTTTTGGCGTATTCCAGTGTGGCATCGGTAATGTTGTCAACCTCAAGAAAATCGGACTTGCATTTGATATTATTTTCCTTGAAATAGTCCTCTGCCTGGGCCACATAATTACGTATGCGGTAGCGCAGATCGTCGAGGTTGGAAGTAAACAGTCCCAGTATGTGCACTTCCGCATTGAAGTATTTGGCCAGCAAAGCCGTAAACGGAAGTTTTTGACGGGTGACCTTTGTGCTGTCGAAAGGCATGACGATCGTGCTCAGATCCCTGTCCACTTTTACGCCGCTGCGGATTGTGATGATGGGGTTCTTGCTTCCGGAAACCGTCCGGTTTGCGTTACTGCCAATCCAGAATTCTTCAAAACCGGAAGAACCGTGGGTGCCGATAACGGTCAGAAATGCATCGGCTTCCTGGGCTGCCGTGCAAATCTCTTTGTAGACTTTGCCTTTGCGTAATTCATACTTTAAGGGAAAGCCATGCAATTTCACGGCATATTTAGCCACAATTTCTTCAAATTTGTTTTTAACTTCAGTGGTTAGTTGTTTGGGCTCTACTGAAAAAATTTCTTTGGAATAATCAAGATGGTTCACCCAAACCATGTTTATTCCCGCCTTTGCTTTTTGTGCGATGGTGATGGCGTGCTTAAGGGCATTGATGCTGCAATCGGAGAAGTCGATGCCCACAATAATTGTTTTACTCATATTCCTGGGTTTTTTGGTTATTTGGCAATGATGGAAAATTGATTTTATCTTTAACTACCCATGCCTGTGGATAGTGTCGCTGGATTTTGTCAAGAAATTTAATGGCTTGCAGACGGGTCCTGAAATCACCAATCCTGACCCTGTAATAAGGCTCGCCAAAAGTGATGTAAGCAGGGATGTCGGAGTATTTGTCCTGAAAACTGCTTACTATTTCTTCAGCATTTTCAAGCGCATCATTCCCCGATTCCATAAATATCTGTATGCGGTAACCCGGCATGCTTGCGAAAACAGCATTGTAGGCAATGTGCAATTTTAAAAGGCTGTCGAGACGGCTGTCGTTATAACTGCTATTTTGAGCGTTACTCAAGCCGGTGAACAAAACAAAAACAACAATGATGATATTTTTCATCACAATTCAATCAGGTATTAAAATCAAT
>JAJRWG010000275.1 GCA_024276895.1 Bacteroidota bacterium | reverse complement strand
GCAAAGATAATGTTCTTTGCCGTCGGGAGGGGGTGAATAAAGACCGTATAATTAGAAATTTATTGAACGAGCCTCCTTTTTCAATTCGAAAACGCTTGCTTCGGTGTTGTTTTTACAATTTGTATTACAAACTCTCAGAACCCAGGAAGGGTTCAACTTTTGATTCCCATTATTTATCAAAGGGTTGGGAGAATGGAAAACTTTTCCAAAGTTCGGAACTTTGGAAAAGTTATTCTCTCAAACACAGTCCACAAATTTTCAGGACAGTTTTCTTTTTATGAAGCTGATGAAAAAACATCACAACTCTTTGATCACCGTCAGCGTTGTGTCGTCATTGTAAGCTACGCTGAAGCCCAACTTCCTGAAAACGGAGATCATGGCCTTGTTGTCGGTGGTTGTTTCGGCCACAAGGCGTTTGATGCCTGCCATGCGGGCGATCTCTACGCAGTACTGCGTCAGGATTCTCCCCAGGTCCTTGTGCTGCCATGCATCGGTCACCAGCACGGCGTACTCGGCCGTTTCCAGATCAGGGTCGGCAATGAGCCTGCCTACACCAATCAGGCGTTTCCGGCCTTCAAAATCAATTTCGGCCACGATGCCCATTTCTCGATCGTAATCGATGTAGCAAAACTGTGTGGCCACTTCGTGGGAATTGAAATGAAAATCGTTTCGGAAGCGATGGTAAATCGATTCTTTGGAGCAACTGCCCAGCATCTCGAGCCAAAGGTTTTCGTCTTCGGGCTTGATGGGCCGCAGCACGGTTTTGGTGCCGTCGGCCAGTGAAACCAACTTGATGAGTCTTTCGGGATAGGGCCGCAAAATGAGGTGCGAGTAATCAGGGTTCGGTTGCCCCGGCAGACCGGGATCAACCACGATCTTTGCATCCAGCGCCAGTACCTCGTTGGGCGTAACAATCAAAGGGTTGATGTCCAGCTCTTCAATCTCGGGATAATCGGCTGCAAGGTAGGACAACCTGATCAGCACCTCGATGAGTTTTTCGATGTTTTTGGGTTTGCTGCCACGGTAGCCCGTAAGCAGGGGATAAATTTTAAGTGACTTCAGCATCTGCCATGCCAGTTGCTCGTTCAGCGGCGGAAACTCCAGACGCTGGTCGTTGAACAGTTCGGCGTTCGTTCCGCCCATGCCTGCCAGCATCACCGTGCCGAACAATTTGTCCTTTTTAATACCGAGGATCAGTTCGACGGCATCGCGGGTGTCGGCCATTTTCTGCACCGTGACGGCTTCGATTTTCGCATCCGGTGCTTTAGCGGCTACACGAACCAGCATATTCCGGTAGCTGGCTCTGAGCATTTCTTCGTTTTCGATGTTCAGGACTACTCCCCCTACTTCCATTTTGTGAGAGATTTGAGGAGAAGATATCTTGAGCACCACAGGGTATCCCTTTTGTCCGGCAATTTCTACAGCTTCATCCTCACTGAATGCACGTACCGGCTGCACACTGGGAATGCCGTAATCGTTGATCAGTTGTTTTGAATCGTTTTCGGAAAGCAGCCGCGATCGCGGGAAAACCTCTTCAACATATTTCTTTTTAAGCCTTTCGCGATCGTAGCTGAAAGCAAGAGGTATTTCTCGCGGGGTTTCAAAAAGATTGCTCAGGTTTTTCGAATAATTCGACAGGGTCATAAATGCACGGATGGCCTGTTCGGGAGCAGGATAAACCGGGATGCCCGATTCGTTGAAGTAATCCACTCCTTCGTGCATGCTTACACCGCCCAGCCAGGCGGCCATGATCAGCTTGGTTGTGTTTTCGGCCATGGCAACAATGGCTTTTGCAGTTGCTGTGGGATGAGTCATCGCCTGCGGAGTGAGGATGACCAGGACGGCATCCACGTTTTCGTCTTCCAAAACAATTTTGGTGGCTTTGGCATAGCGCTCGGGCCTGGCATCACCGAGCACGTCCACCGGATTACCATGCGACCAGTAGGGTGGCAGCAGTTCGTTCAGCTTGCTGACGGTTTCTTCCGTCAGGGTCACCAGCTTTCCGCCCAAAGATATCAGAGTGTCGGTTGCCATTACGCCGGGACCGCCGGCATTGGTCACAATGGCCAGACCTGAACCTTTGGTGAAACGTTTTCTGCCGATCAGGTCGGTGAAATCGAAAATATCGCGTATGTCGTACACCCTGGCCAGGCCGGCACGACGGAACAAGGCATCGTAAACGGCATCCTCCGAGGCCATTGCGCCGGTATGCAAAGCAGCTACAGCAGCCGATTCGGGATACCTGCCCGATTTGTAAACAAGGATGGGTTTTTTTCGCGCAAAAGCACGGGCTGCCGACATAAATGCGCGGGCATCAACAAGCGACTCGATGTACAGCACAATGGAACGGGTATTGGGGTCCTGTCCGAAATAATCGATCAGATCACCGAAACTCACATCAATGGCATTGCCGATGGAAACAAAATAGGAAAAGCCGATTTTGGCTTCGTTTGCCCAGTCAAGCACCGAAGTGCACAAAGCACCCGATTGCGAAATAAAAGCCACAAGGCCCTTTTTGGGCATACCATTGGCATAGCTGATGTTCAGACGTTGTCCGGGAACTATGGAGCCCAGACTGTTGGGGCCGATGACCCGCATGCCGGGAAACTGTTTGAGTTGTTCCTTCAGCTTTTCTTCGAGCAGCCGCCCCTCTTCTCCTGTTTCCCTGAAACCCTCCGACATAATGACCACACCGTCGATTCCTGCTTCGCCACACTGCTTTACAATGCCGGGCACGTCTGCCGCAGCGGTCATCACCAGCGCCAGGTCAGGCTTTTTGGGCAGGCTTTTCAGGTCGGGGTAACAAGGGATGCCCATCACGGCTTCGCAACCTGGATTTATGGGATAAACAACTCCCCTGAAACCACCACCCACCAGATTTTTTAAAGTGATGCCGCCCACACTTTCAGGATTGTTGGAAACGCCAATAAGCGCAATGCGTTCCGGCCTGAAAATACGGTCTAACTTTCTAATTGGCATAGCCTTAATTGATTTAAAGTTAACTGTTCAACTGAACAGCCGTTAGCGGTTCGGTCACAGGATTAACGTTTCACGTCAACTTTGGCACCTTCAATGATATCTTCCACAACGCCGGGATCGAGCAGGGTGGAAGTGTCGCCCAGGTTGGTGGCGTCGCCCTCGCCAATCTTACGGAGGATGCGACGCATGATCTTCCCTGAACGCGTTTTGGGCAATCCGCTGACGATCTGGATTTGATCGGGCTTGGCAATGGACCCGATGTACTTGGTCACCGTGTCCATGATCTCCTGTTCAATGGTTTCCAATTCCGAATCGGACAACTCGTCGCAAATGACGTAAGCATAAATTCCGGAACCCTTGATGGGATGCGGATAACCCACAACTGCCGACTCGTTGACCTTGGGATGCTGGTTGATGGCATCTTCCACTTCGGCGGTTCCGATGCGGTGGCCCGAAACATTGATCACATCGTCGATGCGTCCGATGATGCGGTAGTAACCTTCCTCGTCACGTTTGGCACCGTCGCCGGTGAGGTAGAGTCCTTTGAAAGTGGAGAAGTAGGTTTGATAGCAGCGTTCGTGATCTCCGTAAAGGGATCGCAGCATGCCCGGCCAGGGGAATTTGATGCAAAGGATACCTTCCACACTGTTTCCTTTCAATTCGTTGCCTTCGGGATCGACCAGGATGGGCTGGACGCCCGGTAACGGCAGTGTTGCCAGCGAAGGTTTTGTGGGTGTGATGCCGGCCAGCGGGGTGATCATGATGCCGCCGGTTTCGGTTTGCCACCAGGTGTCAACAATGGGGCAACGTCCTTTTCCGACCAGGTCGTGGTACCAGCGCCAGGCTTCTTCGTTGATAGGTTCGCCCACAGTACCCAAAACGCTCAGCGAGCTGAGGTCGTACTTTGTTACCCAATCGTCGCCCTGTGCCACCAGCGCACGGATGGCGGTGGGTGCGGTGTAAAACTGGTTGACTCTGTACTTGTCAACAATTTCCCAGAAACGTCCCGGATCGGGCCAGGTGGGAACGCCCTCGAACATGACCGAAGTGGCACCGGCAAGCAGTGGCCCGTAAACAATGTAGGAGTGGCCTGTTACCCAGCCGATGTCGGCCGTGCACCAGTAAATGTCGCCATCACTGTATTGGAATACATTTTTAAATGTGTACTCGGTGTACACCATGTAGCCGGCAGTGGTGTGCACCACTCCTTTGGGTTTGCCGGTCGAACCGGAGGTGTACAAAATAAAGAGGGTATCTTCCGAATCCATTACCTCGGCAGTGTTTTCGGTGCCAACGCCGTCAATCAGGTCGTGCCACCAGATGTCGCGGCCCTCCGTCCAGTTGATTTGCTGTCCGGTGCGCTTCAGCACGATATTGTGTTCAACCGAGGGCCTTTTTTCCAGGGCTTCGTCGGCAATATCTTTCAGGGGGATGGTTTTCGTGCCGCGGTAGCCCCCATCCGAAGTGATGAGGACTTTGGCTTTTGCATCCACCAGCCTGTCGGCCAGAGCTGTTGATGAGAAGCCTGCAAAGACGATGGAGTGAATGGCACCGATGCGGGCACAGGCCAGCATGGCCACTGCCAGTTCGGGAACCATGGGCAGGTAAATGGCCACACGGTCGCCCTTTTCAACACCTATTTTTTTCAGTCCGTTGGCAAACTGCTTGACTTTGTCAAAAAGTTCGCCGTAGGTCAGCCTGATCTCTTTTTCTTTGGGGTCGTTGGGTTCCCAGATGATGGCTACCTGATCTTTGCGCATGAACATATTGCGCTCGAAGATGTTTTCGGTGATGTTGAGCTTGCCGTTAACAAACCATTTTACATCGGGGGCACCGGGACCGTCGAAACGCCAGTCCAGCACCCTGTCCCATTTTTTATGCCAGAAATTGGCTTCAGCAATGTCTGCCCAAAAGCCTTCCGGGTCAGCAATACTTTCCTTGTACTTCTGTAAGTACTCAGCTAAACTTGTGATTTTATTTGTCATCTTTTTTTTGTTTAAAAAATGAAAACAATAGGTTTATTTACTCATCAACCATCTAAAAAAATAATATAATCATGAATTTGCCGGGTTGAACCGGGGGTTTTTCGAATACCCGGTAAAAATAGCCAATTGTCAGTTATTGGCAAAACAGCTTGCTTCCCGGCGGGCAACACATCTTTTTGGAAACTCCTTCCAGGTTACATGCGGTAAGATTTGTTTGCCCCTTCCTCAATTTTAATTTCAAAAGTTCAGGTGAAAGCAATTTGCGTTTAGTTTTGCAAAAGGTAAATTGGTCAATCGCGAGCGTGAACAAATTGTCAGCCCAGGTTTTTCAGGAAGTTTTTGCGCAGCAGCCGGATTCGGCAACTGCTGTAATGAAAAGTTATTCCGGAGCAGGAATGACATCCGACAGCATTACAGGAAGTTTTTTACAAACGCACACCATTGACATTGAACCCGTGCTGAAGACTGATTTTCCCCACGAGTGGATGACGATCGTCTTGCTTTTACTGTTTTTCGGCTTGTCGTTTTTGTGGTTTTTTGCATCCGACCAAATAGGTTTTGCCCGGCAGTTCAGGAAATTTTTCGGAAAAACAGACAGGACAGTCCCGAAGCAGCCCGCATTACTGCTTTCAATACTCCTTTACCTGAATTTTTTATTTACGGTCATTCTTCTGATCATCCTTCTGTTTGAGCATTTTCACCTGAGAAATATTCCCCTCCATCTCACCGGCCACCTGACGGCACTTACCGCCACGGCATTTGTAGCATACAGCATTTACCGGCTTGCCATCATTGTGTTGGGAGGTTTTATTTTCAAAACGGACAAGGCAGCCCGGGAGCAGGTCAAACTTTACATCAAACTGGACAATCTGACCGGTTTTCTGATGCCGGTTGTTTTGCTGCTCATCCTGTTTACCGAAACAGATTATTTTTTTTATTTAGGGATATTTATCCTCCTTATTACCAACGTAATCAAATGGTTTCGAACAATCCGGATTGGCATTTCGCTCACGGGGTTCACGATATATCATTTAATTTTATACCTTTGCACGCTCGAAATAATCCCCTTGTTGCTGCTGATCAAACTAATCGGAAGATTAAGTGTTTAAGCGGTTCAGGGCATTGTTCGTGAGGAAGGAAATGTTTGGAATTTAAAGCGCAGAAGATTGAGAGTAAAGAACATTTTGGTTTCGCAACCCCGGCCTGCCGACCTTGAGAAGTCCCCTTT
>JAJRWG010000274.1 GCA_024276895.1 Bacteroidota bacterium | reverse complement strand
GAGGTTTATAATGACCTGGGCCCCGGCTTTCTTGAATCCGTTTATCAGAAAGCATTGAGAATAGAACTGACCGATCTTGAAATTCCTTTTCGGGAACAATGGGGGATTGATGCATACTATAAAGGTCAAAAACTGGAAAAGAAGTTTTTTGCTGACTTTATATGCTTTAACCAGATTATCATTGAGATAAAAGCCATGGAGGCATTGGTCCCGATACATGAAGCTCAATTAATAAATTACCTTAAAGCCACACATAAACCCTTAGGACTTCTTGTAAATTTTTGTGGGAAAAGCTTGCAATACAAGAGATTTGCCAATACGAAAGTGTAAAATTTTCCTGGCTCGAGTGAAATTAGCGGATCATTCGCGTCAATTAGCGGTAAAAACAAATGGATTTTACTATTTCCCAATACGAAAAACTCCTGCAAACCATCCAGTCGCAGGGCTTTACTTTTCAAACCTACCAGCAGTTTTTGGAAAGTCCGGCGGAAAAAGCCATTGTCCTGCGCCACGATGTGGATGCGTTGCCTGAAAATTCTTTACGCTTTGCACGTATTCAGGCTGCGATGGGAGTAACAGGGACCTATTATTTCCGGATCATCCCCGAGAGCTTTGATGAAACCATCATCAAAGAAATTGCGGGGCTGGGCCATGAAATCGGTTATCATTACGAAACAATGGATAGCTGCAGGGGCGATGTGGACAAAGCCTATGATGAGTTTTGCAGGAATCTTGAAAAGTTTAATCAAATGGTAAATGTAAAAACCATCAGCATGCATGGCAGTCCCCTTTCAGGATTCGACAACCGCCGGATATGGAAAAAATACGATTACCGTAAACTGGGAATTATTGGCGAACCCTATTTTGACCTGGATTTCAATGAGGTTTTTTACCTGACCGACACCGGTCGTCGCTGGGACGGTCATTTGTACAATGTGCGCGACAAAGCCACCAAAGAAAACCCCGTGACCAATCCCGGATTTCTGAAACTTCATTTTCACAGCACCTCCGGGCTGATCGACAGTTTTCAAAAAGGCAAATTTCCCCAAAAGGCGATGTTGAACTTTCATCCCCAACGCTGGCATAATCGTCCTTTGCCCTGGTTCAGAGAATTGATATGGCAAAACGTGAAAAACCAGGGGAAACGTGTGTTGATTGCTTTGCGAGATTAATAAAACATACAGGAGGCTTTGAGAAACATCAAAGGGCGTAATTTACGCTTTACCAGAATCCAGATTTACAACCGGCTTGTAGAAACCAATATTGTCCGGTAACCGGGAAAAGAAATGTGCGGCATTGAAAATCCAACTCAACAATATCACCCCTGCAACCGCCGAAAAATGGTCGGCGTTTGTAAACCGTCATCCCCGAAATACGGTCTTCCAGTCGCCGGAGATTTTTCGGTTTTTCCAAAAAGTCGATCATTATGAGCCCAACATTCTCATTGCGTACGAGGATGAGCGCATCCTTGCCGTTTTGCTTGCCGTGGTGGTCAGGGAGAGTGGCGGCCTGCTGGGCTATTTTTCTTCCCGGGCGATCGTTTACGGCGGGCCCTTAATCCTTGAGGGCTATCCGGAAAAATTGCAGTTGCTTGACGGCCTTCTGAAAAAGCTGAGTCAGTCGGTGGGCGGCAAGAGTATCTTTATTCAGTTCAGGAATTTTTTCGGGTGGACGGAAAAGGAAAAACAGGTTTTCAAAAAAAACGGTTTCGTCTTTCGCGACAGGATCAACCTGATCATCGACACCACCGACGAGCAGCGCATGCTGCATGGCATCAGCAAAAGCAAACGGCGACAAATCAGGCTGGGGTTTAAAAACGGCACTTCGGTAAGGCCGCCCCAAAGCATGGACGAGGTCAGTGTTTTTTATGGCCTGCTGTTTGACCTTTACAAAAACAAAGTAAAAAAGCCCCTGCCACCCTGGGAGTTTTTCAGGGAGTTTTACAACAACAGCCTGGAAAACAAACTGGGGATCATTCGCCTGCTTACTTTTGAAGAAAAAATTATCGGGGGCGTGCTGGCTGCCGTTACTCCCGGAAAAACCATTTACGAACTGTACATTGTCGGCCTCGACAAGACATACAAGAAAAACTACCCCAGTGTGCTGGCCACCTGGGCCCTGATGGATTACGCCCTGCAGAACAACTTGCAGCGTTTCGATTTTATGGGCCTGGGCAAGCCTGACGAACCCTACAGCGTACGTGATTTTAAAATGAAATTCGGGAAGAATATTGTTAACTACGGCAGATTTGGTAAAATCAACAACAAAGCCCTCTATCTCGTTGCTGAGCTGGGATACAACCTGTTACGACTTTTTAAAAAGGTCTGATTATTGCGTTTACAATATCAAATGGCTGAAAGAAATACGGCCTCAAATCACTGGTAGCGAAACAAAAAATACCATTTCTAAGAAAATTGCCTTATATTTGTAGCTTGACAGTTGCATTGTACTATGAACTTAACAAGCGCCATTCAGGGACAACCTGCTGTTGAAGCTGAGATCACACCAGGCAAGGTTGTTCAGTCTTCTGAAGATTTAAAAGCTGAAGAGTCTTTTACTGACAGACCTTTGTCAGAAAACGAGATCATTCGTCAACAAGTAGGTGAGGATGTTTTCGAGTTTATTAACAGCGGCATCGCCCATATTGATGGGGAAACGTTTTTTACGGCTACAAGTACACGGTTCAATATCGACAAGTTGCCTGTTGGAAAATACAGCCGTATTGTCAACCTGAAGCGGATAAATGATTTTCGCAGGATCAATAAATACTTTGAATCGGTTAACTCTAAGCTACCTGTCGGTGGTATTTTCATCGACAGTTTTGAGTCTTACACCACCAGAAAAAATCGCATCCTTCAAATTGCTATTTTCCCCTTTAACTGGATTTATTACACCATTGACGTGATCTTTACAAGGGTGTTCCCCAAAGTGCCGGTCACCAAACAGGCCTACTTTGCAATAACCAAGGGCAGGGGCAGGGTATTGTCCAAGGCAGAAACCTTTGGCAGACTTTATTCGTGTGGATTTGAGGTGATTGATGAGCGCATTTTCAACGACAAACTTTATTTTATCGCGCGCAAGATTGAGGAACCTGTTTTTGATAACAATCCAACTTACGGGCCGGTTATTCGTCTTAAGCGTTACGGACAACATGGCAGGCTTTTCAATGTTTACAAGTTAAGAACCATGTATGCGTATTCTGAATACTTGCAGGAATATGTTTTAGAACGTAACAACCTGGAGGAAGGCGGTAAGTTTAAAGATGATTTTCGTGTAACTACCGAGGGACAGGTTTTCCGGAAATTCTGGCTGGATGAATTGCCAATGATTTACAATGTTTTTAAAGGAGATATGAAAATTGTCGGCGTCAGGCCTTTAAGTGAACACTACTTCAACCTCTACACCGAAGAACTCAAAAAGAAAAGAATAAAGTACAAGCCGGGCCTCGTTCCGCCTTTTTACGTTGATTTGCCCAAAACACTGGAAGAGATCATGGAGTCGGAAATGAGATACCTCGAAGCTTACGAAAAATCACCTTTCCGCACCGACCTCAGGTATTTTTTCAAAGCCTGGTCGAACATTATTTTCAAAAAAGCGAGAAGCAAATAACCCCACCCGCCTGATTTTTATCAACGGCAAAAGCTTATCCTGAAAAACGGGATACCTTTAAAACCTCCATCGCAGAGGCAACCGACTTGAAAGAGTAAAGATTGTCGCCTGAAAAATTCCTGAATATTCACGTTTTATTAAAATCAAATGCCTTTAAAGGCGCAAATTGAAGAAGCAATAATGAAAGACAGAATTACGATAATCGGCCTGGGATACGTCGGGCTTCCACTGGCTGTTGAGTTTGCAAAAAAGTTCCCCGTCACGGGTTTCGACATCAGTCGCGACAGGGTTAACGAATTGAACGCCGGACACGACAGCACCCTGGAAGTGGAAGACGAACTGCTGCAATCAGTTTTGCTGAAAGACGGCAAGCCATCGCAGGCCGGGCTTTTCCTCACCACCGACCCGGAGGAGATCAAAGCTTCCAACATTTACATCGTTACCGTGCCCACGCCCATTGATGTTCACAAGCGTCCCGACCTCACGCCGCTGATCAAAGCCAGCGAAACCATCGGAAAAGTGATCGGCAAGGGCGACATTGTCATTTACGAATCGACGGTCTACCCCGGCGCTACCGAGGAAGAATGCATTCCGGTGGTGGAAAAGGTGAGTGGGTTGAAGTTTAACCGCGACTTTTTTGCGGGTTACTCCCCCGAGCGGATCAATCCCGGCGACAAGGTGCACACGGTCACCAAAATCAAAAAAGTAACATCGGGCAGCACACCCGAAATTGCCGAAAAGGTGGATCAGTTGTACAAAAGCATCATCACGGCAGGAACACACAAGGCTTCTTCTATTAAAGTTGCCGAAGCCGCCAAGGTGATCGAAAATTCGCAGCGCGACATCAACATCGCGTTTGTTAACGAACTGTCGGTCATCTTCAACAAGCTGAATATCGACACGGCCGACGTGCTGGAAGCAGCCGGAACAAAATGGAATTTCCTGCCTTTCAAACCCGGTCTGGTGGGCGGTCACTGCATCGGCATCGACCCCTACTACCTGACCCACAAAGCACAGGAAGTGGGTTACAATCCCGAGATCATCCTGGCGGGACGAAGGCTCAACGACAGCATGGGCTACAGGGTTGCCGGCGAAGTGGTCAAACTGATGATCAAAAAAGGCCACCGCATCGAAGGAAGCCGGGTGCTTGTG
>JAJRWG010000273.1 GCA_024276895.1 Bacteroidota bacterium | reverse complement strand
GTGTTGACTTCGGTCAGATGGATGCTGTAATGCACGGCATGGATGGTATCGCCGATGCCGTTAACATCCGCTTGCCCGCAGAGCATTTGAACAGGCAGCAGCATTGCCCAGTAAAGCAGGGTTTTCATCTGTTTAAATTTTATCGCAAAGACGCGAAGACGCAGAGAAAACAGTAATCATTTCCTTGTGTGTCAATAGCCTTTGGCATGTTGGTTTCATGTGTTTTTAATTTTGCAACGTTTTGATCAGCTTCGCTTTAATCAACTCCCCCTTCCCGGGCGGGGCCGGGGGTGGGTTTTTATGATCATCGTCCTTTTATGTCGGAATTATCCGTCACGGAAGTTTTTGATTTTTTTTAGAGGTGTTAAAATTAGTTTTTTAATGGCAATCCCGCGAAGCCCTTGTTCGATTCGTTGAAAATATCCAAAATCCAATGGTGTTTCGGATAAAAATATCTAAAATCCAATAGTGTTTCGGATAAAAATATCTAAAATCCAGGGTTATTTTGGTTAGATTTGTATCTTTGCAGAAAAAAGATGAAACGGTATTTTGATACTTACTTAAGATCCTGGAAGAATAATAAACGACATAAACCGCTTATTATCAGGGGTGCCAGACAGGTAGGAAAAACATATAGTATTGACAAATTCGGCAGGGAAAACTTTAAGTACTATTTGAAAGTCAATGCGGAACAAGACACAGGCCTTAAGGCAGCCTTTCAAAGTAAGAACCCGCAGCTAATCATCACTGAGTTGTCGGCCCTTTTCGGCATCCCTGTAGTCGAAGGAGAAACGCTGTTGTTTATTGATGAAATACAAATGATACCGGAAGCCATAGCTTCATTGCGGTATTTTTATGAGCAGATGCCTGCATTGCACGTCGTGGCTGCCGGTTCGCTCCTCGATCATACACTGAATGAACTAAACTATTCAATGCCTGTCGGAAGAGTTGAATTTGCTTATTTGTTTCCACTGAGTTTTGAAGAATTCTTGCTGGCTAACCAACAGAAAGGACTTCTTGATTACATTGACTCGTTTGACACAGGCAGCCGGTACAGCGGGGCAGTGCACCAAAAAATCATTGAGTTTTTAAGGCTTTACTTTTTTGTTGGTGGTATGCCCGAAGCCGTTCAGGTTTATACCGAAACGAATAATCTGATTGAGGTTGAAAAAGTGCATTCAGGTATTTTGACTTCGCTGCAGTACGATTTTGCGAAATACGGTTCACGAAAGCAACAGGAGTATCTGAAAGATTGCCTTCTATATGCAGCAAGAAATGTGGGGAAAAAAGTCAGGTATGTAAACATTAATAAAAACGTTCATTCCGCCTACTTGAAGGAAGCCTTGTCAAAGCTGGAAATGAGCCGTGTTTTACATCTTGTCCGGCGAACGAAGTCATCAAAAGCTCCCATCAACCAATACGTTGATAATAACGTATTTAAACCTCTTTTTCTGGACATCGGACTGATTTGTAACGTAGCAAAAATAAAACTTACCGACATCCACAATCTGGTTACCGATTTTGAAGGTGCTTTGGCAGAGCAGTTTGTGGGGCAGGAATTGCTGGCGTCACACGAATTCTACGAAGACGCAAAACTGTATTATTGGTTGCGGGAAGCCAAAAACACCAACGCTGAAGTGGACTTCCTTTTCCAAATGAACAACAGCATTTACCCGGTAGAGGTTAAAGCCGGAAAAACAGGCACCTTAAAATCTTTACAACTCTACCTTGCGGAAAAGCGGGAAACAACAGGCATCCGCTTCAATCTGGATTTACCTACTGTTGGCAAAGAGCTTTCGGCCGTAGTTAACATCAAAGGTGACCAGCGTAAATTAACCTACAACCTGATTTCTCTCCCCTTGTATTTTGCAGCTTTCCTGAAAAAAAAGTTGAAAACTGCCGTTCAGGTTTAAAGATACAGCTTCCGGTAAGCCGTAAGCTGCAGCAACAATCCTCTGTCCAAAATCGAACAATCCCTGTTGTGAAGCGAACAATTGGCAGGCTTCTGCCTTAGTATTTATTTAATGAAAAGCTGACACTCAATGTTTTATATTTGTGGCACAATTCTGGATAAAGGGAAACCGTTAATTACCAAAGAACAAAATATTATGAAAAAGATTACCAGCCTGCTCTTACTATTATTGCTGATGGTAACCTACAGTGTTGGACTTGTGGCCCAGAAACTGTGGACGATGGAAGAATGCATCGAATACGCTTATGAAAACAATCTTCAACTGAAACAAAGCATGTTAAATGTTGCTTCTGCTGATGAAGACGTTTTACAAAGCAAACTCAACGTTGCCCCCACGTTGAATGCCAGTGTTTCCCAGAACTTCGGCTGGGGTCGTGCACCGGACCCGCAAACCAACCTCTATGCCAATCAGCAAACAACGCAAAGTTTCTTTAACATCAGTTCTGATGTAACACTCTTCAACGGGCTCCAGCAACTGAACAACATGCGGCAAAAGCAGTTTGATTACCTTGCCCGGAAATATGATTCGGACAAACTCCGAAACGATATCTCACTGAATATCGCAGCCGGTTATTTATTGATTTTGTTTAACGTGGAACTGGTAAATAACGCCCAGCGTCAGGTGGACATTACCAGAGAACAAATGATCAGAACGGAAAAACAGGTCAATGCCGGTGCAGCAGCAAGAGGTGCTCTTTATGACATTCAGGCGCAGGAAGCCAGTGAGGAAGCAAACCTGGTTACAGCTAAAAACAACCTGATGATCGCCTATCTCGATCTGATGCAGATGCTGGACCTGGAAGCTAATGCTGACTTTGACATTGAAAAACCTGTAATCCGCATTACAAAAACCCCGACCCTGATACCTCCCGACTTGATTTATAACAAATCGCTGGCCATTATGCCCGAAATAAAGAGCGCTGAATACAGAGTAAGAAGTGCTGAAAAAACCGTTGCCCTTGCCAAGGGACAGCACAGTCCGCGGATTTTTGCTTCCGGTTCGTATGCAAGCCTGTTCTCTGATCAGATCCTGGAGGTTTCCGGAAGAGACCCGGTTACGGGTTTCCCCATTTATGGCGACACCAAGTCTTTTGGCAAGCAAATAAACGATAACCGGAACGGCGCCCTGGTTTTCGGCCTGACCATTCCCATCTTCAACGGCTTCCAGGTGTCAACCAATGTCAGGAAGTCCAAAATTGTAAAGGAAAATGCCCAACTGGACCTGGAGATCGAAAAACTCGCCCTGCGCAAAAAAATAGAAACGGCTTATGCCGATGCCATCGCCGCATACCAGACTTATGTTGCCCGTAAAAAATCGTTGAATTCATTCCAGGAAGCTTTTAACTACATGAAGGAAAAATTCGATGTGGGCATGGTCAACTCAACCGATTACAATGTGTCCAAATTGCAGTTGTCAACTGCCGAGTCTGATCTGGCCTCAGCCAAATACGATTATATCTTCAAGACCAAGATACTTGATTTTTACATGGGCAAAAGCCTGACACTTTCCGATCTTGCGAGTGTCAGCGAATAATTCGTTACTTTCGCCCCTCATTGTTTCCAAACCTATTTTTAAAGTCTGAAAATCTGACTACCAAACCCACGTCGAAATGGCAAAATCAGGGAAAAAGAAAATATGGCTGCTCATCGCCGCAATTGTAGTGTTGATCATTGTTGTTGTGCTGGCCGTTCAAAAAAGCCAGAACACCAAAAGCACTAAAGTAGCCACGGAGAAAGCCGAACTGCGTACCATTGTCGAAACCGTTTCGGCCAATGGTAAAATCCAACCGGCGAAAGACATTAAGATCAGTCCGTACATTTCCGGAGAAGTGGTCGAGCTTTTTGTGAAAGAAGGTGATTTTGTGAAAAAGGGCATGAAGCTGGCTAAAATCGATCCGGAGATTTACATTTCCACTTACGAAAAAGTTGAAGCCTCGCTGAAAACGGCCCAGGCAAACGAAGCCAATGCCAAAGCACGTTTGACGCAAAGCAAGGCTCAATACATCAAGTCGAAGCAGGATTTCGAACGCAGCAAAACCCTTTGGGAAAAACAGGTCATTTCCGATTCGGAGTTTGAAGCGGCACAGTCAACTTTCGAGGTAGCCGAGGCCGAGGTGCAAGCCGCCAAAGAAAGTTACAAGGCAAGCAAGTTCCAGGTCAGTAGTGCCCGGGCGTCGCTTAAGGAAGCCAGAGAAAATCTGGACCGGACTAACATTTTTGCACCTAATGACGGTACGGTTTCAAAGCTGATTATTGAAGTGGGAGAACGGGTTACCGGTGCCTCGCAGTTTTCGGCAGGAACAGAAATCATGCGCATTGCCAACCTCAATGTGCTGGAAGTGAACGTGGAGGTGAACGAAAACGACATCGTCAGGGTTTCGCTTAACGACACGGCCATCATCGAGGTGGATGCCTATCTCGACAGGAAATTCAAAGGGCTGGTCACCGAAATTGCGACCTCGGCCAACACAACAGGCGTCAGTGCCGACCAGGTAACTAATTTCGATGTAAAGATCACCATGCTGCGCAGTTCGTACGAAGACCTCATCAAACCAAACGATCCCATCCCTTCACCTTTCAGGCCGGGCATGTCGGCGACGGTTGAAATCCAGACAGAAACGGCCGGCAACATCCTCACCGTGCCCATCCAGGCGGTAACCACCCGTGCCGACACCACGGGCAGAAGAAAAACCGCACGCGAAAAACGGGAGGAAACACGCGGCAAAAAAGATGAAAAGAATGCTGCACCTAAAAACGAAGACCTCAAGGAATACGTTTTTGTTTACGATGACGGCCTGGCTGTTTTGAGAGAGGTGAAAACAGGCATTCAGGACAATACCTACATCCAGATCACGGAAGGTCTTAAAGTCGGTGAAGAAGTGATTGTTGCCCCCTACCGGGCCGTTTCAAAAACATTGAAGAACAGGGATGAGGTAGAGAAAGTTGATAAGAAAGATTTGTTTAAAAATGAGGACTGACCCGCGATGCCTGTCCTCCGGATCGACCGGTAAAAAGAATTTGTAAGCGGTTTGATTATCCCTACCTTTGCCACGAAATCCAGATGATTTTGGCAACCATCCTCAACATAGAAACTTCCACAAGGGTTTGCTCGGTGGCACTTGCCCTTGACGGCAGCGTAAAGGCCATCAGGGAATCGCATACCAGGAATTCTCATGCCGAACAAATCACCCTGTTCAGTCAGGCCGTGCTCAAAGATGCAGGCCTTGCTTTTGCAGACCTGGATGCCATCGCCGTAAGCAAAGGC
>JAJRWG010000272.1 GCA_024276895.1 Bacteroidota bacterium | reverse complement strand
TGTAACCGTCTCCAAAAGGGTTCCGGTGGCAATGTCAACGTTTTTGATGGCATTGTCACCACCAACGTTGCAGCAATACAGTACAGTTCCATCGCTGGCCATGTCACCAATCCACGATCCGCCGAAGTTGGCGTTGATGATATAACCCGTGGGTGTGCCGTCAAGGTTGTACTGGTGTATCTGATTTCCGTTGCCCGTGAAGGGGTCGGTCAGGTAAATGTACTGGCCGTCCCAGGCTGTACCCCAGGGTTGTTTGCCCTGCGGAGTGAAGGTCTCCAGTACGTCACCTACGGTGCGGATGCCTTCGATGCCGTTTACAACGTCACCGGCTTCGCTGCGGTTCAGTGCAAAGGTATTGGTTAACCTTCCGTATTCAATATCAACTTTGCTGATCCCGTACTTGGGGTAGCTGCCATTGATTTGTGTAGGCGGATAAACAATTTCGGCACTCCAGGTCAGTGGCCCGTCGCCAATGTTCTGGATACCGATATAAGTCGTGAGGTATTCGTTGGGGTTCATCGTTTCCTGGATAGCCAGCGGGTTGATCACCATGATGGGCGGAGCCATCACGAAATCAACATTGGTTGTTTGTCCGAGAAAGACTTCGGCTTCCTGCTCAATGTAGTTGACATCGGGCTGGTAAGCGTAAACATCCCACATACCCACACTCACACCTGTAAACAGCGCTTGTCCTGCTGCATCAGTGTACTGTGTGCTAAAGTCGATCACGCCAACTTCAATACCGGGGAGCGGAAGACCACCGGCATCGGTTACGGTAACAAGAATTTCACCGGTAACCGGGCAGTTGGCTGTAATACCCGGAGACACCAGATCGATCGGTGTACCATTGGGGAAACCGGTTTCGAACTGAACATTTCCACCCGGATCAAGGATCTTGTAGTTGTTTTCATAAGACCAACCACCGGGCGTATAGTCCGTGGTGATTTCATCTCCGGTACTTGCAGTAAAGTCATGGTATTCGGGACCATAACCTCCTGAAAGGGTAATGTCGGTAAGTACTGCCGTGCCATTGACATAGACAGTTACTTTTCCTCCATTCCAACCGTCACCATAACCGGGATCGGTGAGCTCGATTTGGTAGGTACACTGGGCATGGGAGGCATAAACCGAGAACAGCGATAAAATCGCCACCATCAGCCATCGTCCAATACCCTTGAAAGTAAAGTTTTTCATACGAAAAAAGGATTTGATTAATAAAATTGTTTTAGCGTTAAAATTCTATATTAAAGTTTGATTAAAATTCATAAACTCACCGGTGTACGAAAAAGGCCGGTTAATGTTTCGTTGTTTTTAAATCAGTTGGCACCGGTTTGCAAATTCATCCATCCCATGTGCCGCATTTGTATTTAAATAAAAAACCATTTGATTCTCAATCTTTTTAAAAAAATGAAGCCGCAAAAATAAATGAAAACAAATGAAAACAAAATTATTTTTGAAACAAATTATCAAACAGCCCGAAGCTTGCCTTGCTTTTTAATGTTACGCTTTCTATTTCAGCTAATTTCAGAATAAAAATGTCGCACATTTGTTCATTTGTTAGTTTTGTGCCTCATAAACTAAGCTAATGACTGATAAAAGCAGGCAAGAGTTGCATTCGTGGTTAATTTTATTTACACTTGTTTTGGTTTGGGGCAGTTCATTCATCCTCATAAAAAAATCGCTGGATTACTTTACACCGCTGGAGGTGGGAATTTTACGGGTCGTGATCACCTTTTTGTTTTTGCTTCCGATGGCGTTGAAAAAAATCTCGAAAGTCAGCCAACGGCAGAAAATTTACCTTGCTTTGTCGGGAATTGTCGGCAGCTTGTTTCCTTCCTGCCTGTTTGCTTTTGCCCAGTCGGGTATCGACAGTGCGCTGGCCGGATCGCTCAACTCCCTCACACCTTTGTTTACCCTGCTGCTGGGTTTGCTCTTTTTCAAGATGCGGAGCCGCTGGTACAACATCCTGGGGGTTTTTATCGGGCTGATCGGTGCACTGGGTCTGATCTACGTAAGCAGCGGCGGGGAGGTGGCTTTCAATTTTAAATATTCTTTCCTGGTGGTTCTTGCAACGATTTGTTACGCCTTCAATGTAAATTTCATTAAGTCTTTTCTGAAGGAAGTGGATTCAATTACCATTACCGTGCTCACCTTTTACTACATAGGTTTTCCTTCTTTATTTATCATTTTGTTTTTTACTGATTTCGTTGAAAAGCTGACGACCCAACCGGAAGTCTGGGCAGGGCTTGGGTATTTAGGCATTTTGTCTGTCGTGGGTACGGGCCTTGCACTGATGATCTTCAATAAACTGATTAAAATCAACAGCCCTGTTTTTGCCTCATCGGTAACCTACCTGATTCCCGTAGTTGCAATTATTTGGGGGATACTGGACGGTGAAGTCTTCAAATTTACTTATGCACTTTGGTTTTTGTTGATCTTGTTTGGTGTACTGCTGGTGAACGCGAAGCCACACCACAAAGTGAACCTCAGCTCTGTTATTTTGTTCTGGCGTAAAAAATAGCTTGAAAACCACCCGCGCAACTGAACAGTTTATTCCTATTTTTGCCACCGATGAAAAAAATGAACAAATTCACTTTCAGGATTCTTCATTTTACCCGGAAACTGCCCTCGCGGCAACTTTTGATCGGGCTGAGCATTGCGATTGGTTTCGTTGTCGGGATGATCGCCGTCGTCATGAAAAACCTGGTTCATTTCATCCAGAATTTACTCACGGGCGGATTTTCGGTTGATTATTCAAACTACCTTTACGTGCTTTACCCGGCCATCGGGATACTTGCCACACTTATTTTCATCAAATATATTTTGCGCCGCCCTGTCGAAGACGGTATTCCTAACGTCTTGCACGCCATTTCGAGAGACCAGGGCATCATCAAAAAGCACAACACTTTTTCATCGGTGATTACCAGTGCGCTAACGGTTGGATTCGGGGGTTCGGTCGGATTGGAGGGCCCAACCGTAGTAACGGGTGCCGCTACCGGATCGGTTTTTAGCAGAGCACTGGGCCTGAACTACAAACAAACGGTTTCGGTGCTGGGCTTTGCGGCGGCAGCTGCCATGTCGGCCATTTTCAAAGCACCCATCGCAGCCGTTGTATTTGCGCTTGAAGTGATTTTGTTCGACATGACCATGACGGCTTTGGTACCTTTATTGCTGGCCTCGATTGTCGCCGCACTTACTTCTTACTTTTTTCTCGGGCAGGACGTGCTGTACCCGTTTGAGGTGTTGCACAAATTCAACCTTTCGGACACACCTTTCTTCCTTGGCTTTGGGGTTTTCGCCGCTTTGGTTTCCGTTTATTTCATCAAGCTTTACGTCTTTAGCGGGAAGTTGTTTGCGAAGATCAAAGGCTGGTTGTTCCAGTTTATTATCGGAGCCAGCGTGCTGGGTATTCTGATTTTTTTATTTCCTGCTTTGTATGGCGAGGGTTACGAAGCCATTAACCTGGCCCTGACGGGAAATATGGATTTTATTTTCGACAACAGTATTTTTTATTCATTGCAGTCGAACACCCACATCGGACTACTGCTTTTGCTGGGCATTCTTTTATTTAAAGTTGTGGCCACATCGCTCACTTTCAGGGCGGGGGGCATCGGTGGTATTTTTGCACCCACACTTTTTATCGGTACCATGTCAGGATTGCTGTTTGTGAAAGTGATGAATTTTTACGGGTACACCGATCTGCCCGAGAGCCATTTTGCCCTGGTCGGGATGGCCGGTTTGCTTGCAGGCGTGGTTCACGCACCGCTGACAGCCATTTTCCTGATTGCGGAAATCACAGGTGGCTACGAACTGTTTTTACCCATCATGATGGTTGCCACAACTTCTTATTCCATTTCCAAACTGTTGTCGCCCAATTCCATTTACACCATCCAGCTCAAAAAACGGGGCGATGTGCTTACCCATCATAAGGACAGGGCCATGCTTTCGCTGATGAACATCAACAAATTACTTGAGAAAGATTTTCACACAGTCAGCCCTAACGCCAACCTCGGTGAACTGGTGAAAATCGTGGCCGACTCGCACCGCAACATCTTCCCGGTGGTGGATAACGAAGGTACATTTCACGGCATGGTTTCGCTTGACCAGATCCGCCACATCATGTTCAAACCCGAATTGTACGAAACCACACCGGTCAGCAGTCTTTCGTACCGGCCATCGAAGGTGGTGGACATCAACGACGACATGGAAACCGTCGCGACCAAATTTCAGCACTCTGGAAAATACAACCTGGTGGTTCTCGACGGTGAAAAATATGTGGGTTTTGTGTCACGTGCCAATGTTTTTTCGGAGTACCGCAAACTGCTAAAGGATTTTTCAGAGGATTAATTCCCGGTATTTTTCCATTTCTATTTTTTAAAAAAACTTCATTACTGTCCACTTAAAATAAGCTGAGGGACAGTTGTTTATAATTTAGTTCTTTGACATCTTTGTAATCTATACTTGTAAATAACTCTAGTACAGGCGTTTTGTCCAGTAAGGAAATCCCTAGTATTTGTAATAT
>JAJRWG010000271.1 GCA_024276895.1 Bacteroidota bacterium | reverse complement strand
CTGCTGTTTTTCAATACGGATTTCCGAGTGCCCCATTTGCCGAAGCGCCTTCAGAATTGTTTTCTGCGAAGCGGTTTCATTTTCCCTGTCCAGGGTGATGTGTACCCGGTCGCCAAAACGGTAAACCTGTTTAGCGGCGGGAACCTGCTCAAGGTCTTTCACAAGGCTGTGGGTTTTATCCGTAATAATGCTGAACAGCTGACCCTCGTATGCCAGCGTAATGTTTTTGGGCGTGTCCACGGCGAGCTGTTTTCCGTTTTGCATCAGCGCCACACGATCGCAAAGGGCGGCTTCGTCCATATAAGGTGTGGACACCAGAATGGTGATCCCGGTTTGTTGCATTCTGCCCAGCAACTCCCAGAATTCCTTACGTGAAACGGCATCCACACCAGTGGTGGGCTCGTCGAGGATGAGCAATTCGGGACGGTGGATGAGTGCACAGGAGAGGGCCAGCTTTTGCTTCATGCCCCCCGACAAATCGCCCGCCTTGCGCTTTCTGAAAGGCTCGATGTGGCTGTAAATGTCCTTGATGAGTTCGTAGTTTTCACGCACCGAAGTCTTGAAAATGCTGGCATAAAAGTTAAGATTCTCCTCAACAGTCAGGTCGGGATAAAGCGAGAACCTGCCGGGCATGTAACCGGTGATGTTTCTGACTTTTTTAAACGCACTGACCACGTCCAGGCCGTTCACAAAAGCCCTGCCCGAATCCGGCAGGATCAGGCCGGTGAGTATTCTGAAAAGACTTGTTTTTCCAGAACCGTCGGGACCGATAAAACCAAAGAGTTCGCCAGATTCTATTTCAAGGCTTACCTCCTTCAGCGCCTCTACTTTTTCGTAGCTTTTGCTGATGCCTTGTATGCTGACGGGAACGGACATGCCTGTATGGAATTACTCTGATTTCTAATTGATCTTAGGATTCAAACTACGGGTCCCGTAAAACTCACTGTGTCATTTTTTTCAGGCCGTACCCTGCCATGCACTTGACTTAGAAAGCTTGTTGTTTGCCACAAGCGGCATAAAAAAATTTCTTGCAGCTACAGTAGTCAACAGGCTTACTTTACCCTTGTCCAGTAGGTCGTCCGGCCCAACAGGCTGAATCCAATGTAACCCCTTACCTTCAGGGTGTTTTGATCGGTTTCGTCCTCAAACTCCATGTAGCATTTGTAGGTTTTTCCGTTTTTAGGATCATAAATGGTACCGTCTTCCCACTCGTCATCCCCGTCAAACACAAAGTCGTTAAGCAGCATCAGTCCCATCACCGGCCTTGAGCGAAGGCTTTCATCTTCGTTTTCACGGTCGAGTTTCGGTTTTCCTGTCTCAGGACGGATGGGGTCTTTCAGCCAAATGATCTTGCCATAGTACTTTCCGTCTTCTTTGTAAATCTTAACATGGGCATCTTTGTCTTCGTTGAGCCATACGCCGAGAATGTCATCGGCTTTTACTTCCTGTGCGTTGATTTGGGTAAAAGGGAACATTACCAGTCCCACCAATACCATCAATACATTTCTCATTTTCATAAAAATAAATTTAAAGTTAATGAATAAAAATATTTATTGTTTTCTCTAACTCAGCTTTCCAAAGTTCAGAACCCGGAAAAGTTTTCAGTGATTTCCAAAATTAAACTCTCCCGGCATCCCGATCTTAATTTCACCGTTATTTTCCACCAAAACCTTAACGGCATAAACCAGGTTTACCCGCTCTTCTTTGGTTTGAATGGTTTTGGGCGTAAACTCAGCCGACGGCGAAACCCAGATCACCTTCCCAGTGATACCTGACTTTTCCTTTCGGTTTTTGTCGTACAGCACCTCGACCTGCTGACCGATTTTAATATGCGCCAATTGGTCGCCACTAATATACGCTTTTAATTTCATACGGCTCAGATCAGCCAGTTTGTAGAGGGGCCTTCCCATGGAAGCCAGCTCGCCGCTTTCGGCGTATTTTACAAGAACTGTGCCTGTTACAGGGTTCTTTACCAGACTTTTTTCGATGACCTGATTCACCTGCTCCACCTGTACATCAATGCCCGACATCTGGTCGATAATACCTTGTTTTTTTGATTTGGCAGCAATGATCTGCTTTTTATTCAGGTCCACCAGGCCGTTGATATCGTCCAGTTGCTTTTGGGTGGCAGCGCCTTTTTCAAACAATTTTTTGATGCGTTGCCGGCTGGTGAGGTTGTTGCGCAGTTGTTGCCTAAGCACCTCGATTTCCTAGTCGATGCTGGTCAGCTGGGAAGCCACCGAACGCTTCTGGCTGACCAACAGTTTCTTTTTTAACCAAAGGTCGGTGGTGTCAATCAAACCCACGACTTCATCTTTTTCAATGCGGTCGCCTTCTTCCAGGTCCAGGCGCAACAGTTCACCGGCAGCCTGTGCCGACACGATGATCTCGGTGGCTTCAAAATTACCGTAGGCATCCGATTTGTCGTTATCAATCGAGCAGGACACCATCAGAAAGAAGCCGGTAAATGTTAGCAATACGATGGTTTTTATTTTCATTATTCCTTTTGTTTCAATCCGGTCTTTCCCTTATTACAAGTCCCCTGTTGCCGCCAGGTACTGGTACTTCGCAAAGACCAGTTGCAATTTGTGTACTTCCAAGTTTAAGCGTGTACTCGCCAGTTTGTTCAGTTCAACCAGATAAGTTGTCGAAGTAATGGTTCCGTTTTTCAGTTGTGCATCCGAAGTTTTCAGTACATTTTGCTGAAGCCGGACAATGGTTTCATCCATCTCAATCATTTTTTCATATTTGGTGATGTTGGCCAAATGCTGGTGCAGGTCGGCACGCAGGTTCTGGTCGAAACTTTCCTTTTGGGTCCTGATGATTTCGTTCTGGATACCGAGTACCAGTTTCTCGCGTTTCACCTTCCCCCAATCCCAAAAATTCCAGTGCATTCGCAGTCCAACCATGTAATAATCATCAAAATTGACATTGAGGAAGTCGTAGCCGGGACGGCCGTACCCTGCCTGACCTAAAGCCGTAAACACAGGCCGTCGTTTGACGGTAGCCAATGATTGCATGACCGTGAGCTGCGACTGCTGCTGCCCCAGCAAAATGTACTCGGGCCGGTTGTTGACGTATTCGTAACGGTTGAAGGCAGGTTCCGGAACCTTCAATGCCGCCGCCGTTTCAATCTGCATTCCCGTCAGTTCATTGAGTGCAGCCAGCAGCGCGGCCATATCCTCCTGCTTTTCGGTAATTTGTTGCCCCGAACGGTAATATTCCACCCGAAGTGCATCCACATCCGAAGCCAGGAGCATTCCTGTTTCAAAGGCCGACCTGGCATCGTCAATGGTAGCCTCAAGGCTTTTTTGCAGCACCTTCAGGATTTCCAGGTTTTTCCGTAAAAAAACAATGTTGAAATACAAATGGTTCACCCGGTCTTTCAGGTTGTACAATTCAACCATCACTTTCTGGTTGGCAATGTCGCGCTTGACCATTTCCAGTTGCTTTTGTCCTGAAGTCAGCCCGCCGTCATAAATCATTTGTGCAACATCCAGGTTGATTTTGTACCAGTCTTTGTCGAGTACCGGAAATTCCAGTGTTGAGCCCGGAATGTCCGGAAAAGGAACCTTGGTCACGTCCGACTGGTACGAAACCTGCCCGTTCAAATCAAGTGTGGGGTAATAATTCGTTTTCAGATTTTTAACATTCAAATCGTAGGCATCACCGTTCAGGCTGATTTGCTGACGGTTGGGGTAGTTTTCAACGGCTTTCTGAAAACACATTTCAAGTGTTACGTCCCCGCCCGGCTGGGCCGCCGACAGCAGTGCCCACATCACAAACAGGTTTGTCAACAATCTCTTTTTCATTATTGCGGATGGTTTAGGTAAATGGCACTTTTTACAAATAAAACAATATGCCGGCTGCGTTCATCAATGAACTGCTGATAGTCGGCCTCACTACCGTCAAACAGAAAACCCTGGATAATGGGTTGGGCAACAAAAGGAAAAACACACAAAGCAACAAGGTTTACCATCATATGAACCGGATCGAAAGCCCGGATTCGTTTGCCGTTCACTTCCGTGGCGACCATTTTGGCAATGCGCTCCCGGTCGAAATGGCTGCTTTTGATTTGCCCGACAACCCGCAAGGGATTGCGGTTGATTTCGTGCAGGATAAAATGCGGGATGTACGGATTTTCGCTAAGCAAGGCAATGTAGTTTCGCACAAAACCCTCAATGAATGAGTCGACGTCCTTCGCTTCGTCGAAAACCAGTTTGATTGTTTGCAAAGCAGGCATGAAAGATTCTGCAAACACACGGTCGAACAGTTTGTCCTTGGAGCGAAAATAATAATGCAGCAGTGCTTTGTTGATGCCTGCCTCGTTGGCAATCTCCTGCATCCGCGCACCATCCATCCCCTTTCTGATAAATACCCGTCTTGCGGCTGCAATTATTTTTTCCTCGGTATTTTCCGTTTTGTTAACCACTCGCTTTAACTGTTTGGTTAAATCAATTGGTCAAAAGTACAAAAAACATTGTAACTAATCAGTGTCGAAATAAAAGAGGCTAAATTTTATTTTGATGCGCTACAACCCCTTTATTCGGCTTTAAAATCATAATCTCTTTGGGTACCTTTGTGGCTTCTTTGAGTAACTTTGTGTAACAGCTATTGCACAAAGTGCCACAAAGAATAAACATGATTTATTGTAAATCCTTACCATTACTTCTTTTCAATACAATGATTAGTTACAAACATTTTTTTAACACTGATTAGTTCGCCTTTTACTAAAATCTTAAATTTGATGGCTAAAATGCAGCACACAATGAAACGACTTGCCATTTGTTTTGCTTTTTGCCTGATCTGCTTTACCTCTTCTGCACAGTTGGAAATGCCCGCCATGGAAGATTTACCTGTCCGGCTAACGCGGAGCATCGGCATCAGCATGGATATGGGCTGGAACGGTCTGGTTGGCTTTGGCCCCACAATTCAATATTTTGTATCGCCCCATTTCGGCATTGATGCCGGTGTCGGTCTGTCGGGAACAGGAATAAAATTAGGGGGCCGCGGACGTTACATTTTTCTTGAAAAGAAATTCAGCCCGTTTGTCGGGGCAGGTTTCAATTACGGATTGGGTTCGCGGGGCAATGAAATCGTGCTTGAAGATGAAGGCAATGTAATCAGTTTTATTGTAAAACCTTCGCCATTCCTGCAGTTAACCGCCGGGGGCGATCTGGTAACCGGAAGCGGGT
This sequence comes from Bacteroidota bacterium, assembly GCA_024276895.1. Lineage (GTDB taxonomy): Bacteria > Bacteroidota > Bacteroidia > Bacteroidales > F082 > B6-G9. Next base: position 10,067 of record JAJRWG010000271.1, on the reverse strand, counting down.
TTTTTATGATGTTCGATTTGGGCTACTCCATTCTTTTGGTGGGAGAAAACGTGGAACTGCAATCAGGTACGCCCACCGACCTGCAGCAACTTTCGATAGACCTGGTCTACGGTAGCGGTATTGTTATCGAATTTCGTGTAGGTTTTATTTTCAAAAACAGCAGGAGTTATTGAGGGCATTTTGTCACGCTCCTTAGTGACGCCAAAAAGCAGGCGACAGCACAATCAGCACCGTAAACAACTCAAGGCGGCCCAGCAACATCAAAAATGAAAGAAACCATTTGGCGAAGGGGGTGAAAAAAGCATAATTTTCCACCGGCCCAACTCCGGCGATGCCCGGGCCGATATTACCCAGGGTGGCAATGGTGGCACCAATGGAAGTTTCAAAATCCAGGCCAATGAGCGCCAACACAAATACCCCCGATGCAAACGACAACACATAAATCAGGAAGAAGGCCATCACATTGAAAATAATTTCTTTCGATACTGTCTTGTGGTTGTATTTTACCGGAATAATGGCCTGGGGGTGGATGGCCCTTTTCAACTCCAGCCACGAATTTTTTATCAGCAGCAGGTGGCGGACGATTTTGATTCCGCCGCCCGTGGAACCGGCACTCCCACCCACAAACATCAACGAAAAAATGAAAATCCAGATGAAATAAGGCCACACGAAATAGTCAGCCGTAACAAAACCCGTTGTGGTTAAAATGGAAACTGTCGTGAACAATGCCTCGCGAAACGATTTTTCAAGCCCCAAATCCATGAAAAATACGAGATTGACCGTGACGTAAACCGTGGCAACGGCAATGATTGCCAGGTAAACCCTGAACTCCTGATTATGCCTGACCTTACTAAACTGCCGGTGGAGTGCATGGTAATGCAGGGTAAAGTTGGTTCCGGCAAAAATCATGAAAAGGATGATCACGTATTGCGAATACGCTCCGAAAGCGGCAATGCTGTTGTTCCGGGTTGAAAATCCGCCCGTGGCCATGGTGGCAAAGGAATGGTTTACCGAGTCGAAAAAGTCCATTTCGCCCAGCCACAGCAACAGTACTTCGGCAACGGTAAAGATGACGTAAATACCCCAAAACCGCTTGGCTGTGGCGGTGATGCGCGGGTGCAATTTGTCGGGCTGCAGCCCCGGCATTTCGGCAACCATGAGTTGCATGCCACCAATACCCAGAAAAGGCAAAATGGCCACCGTCAAAACGATGATGCCCATGCCACCGATCCAGTGGGTCATCGAGCGCCAGTAGAGGATGTTTCTGGGCATGGACTCGATGTCGTTCAAAATGGAAGCCCCGGTAGTGGTCAGCCCCGACATGGTTTCAAAAAAAGCATCCGTGAAACTACTGATGGCTCCCGACAGCAAAAACGGCAGTGTGCCGAAAAAGGAAATGACAATCCAGGTAAGGGCCACGATCAGGTAGCCCTCACGCTTGCCAATATTCTTTTTGTAGTTTTTACCGATTCGCAGCAGGACAATCAAGCCGATGGCACCGGTAAAAAGTGCGGACAACAAAAGCGGATAAAGCGACTCGTCGTAAAACCAGGCAAAGGGGAGTCCGGTCAGCATAAAGCCGGCTTCCATGATCAACAGGAAGCTGAGTACCCTCACAATGATCGTCCAGTTTATCAGGTTTTTGTTTGGCATACTTCCTTTGTGTGCTTGGGTTTTGAAAGGGCAAACGTATCAAACCCTGTTAAAACCATCCTTTAGACTATCCGTTTGATATCTGTCTTCCAAAACCTTACATCGCTCCCCGTTTGCCGTGGCAAAAGCACCCGTTGTCAGCCGAATACCGATTTGAGGAACATTTTTTCAATCTTTGGCATGGTGCCGGGCAGGGCAAAAACAACCACTTTATCGCCAGCCTGGATCTGATGTGAACCGATCGCGATGAAGGATTCACCGTCCCTGACAATCCCGCCAATCAACGAGCCTTCGGGTATCTTCAGTTCGAAAATGGGTTTCCTGGTGATGGGCGAGCCCTTTTGGGCAACCAGTTCGACAATGTCCGATTTGATGCCGCTGACGCATTTGAAACTCGACACTTCATCACCCATGGAATGCTTGATGATGTAGCTGGCCGCGATGAGTTTTTTGTTGATGATGGTATCGATGCCAATATTTTGTGAGATTTCGATGTAGTCAATATTTTCTACCAGAGCAATGGTTTTTTTCACACCGAATTTCTTGGCGTGCAGGCAGGTCAGGATGTTGGTTTCGGCGCTGTTGGTAACGGCTATAAAAGCATCCACGCCCTTAATGCCCTCGTCTTCCAGCAGGTTGATGTCACGGGCATCGCCATTGATCACCAGGGTGTCGTCCAGCAAATCGGTTAACTGGTGGCAGCGCTCGGTGTCCATTTCCATCAGCTTGATGTTCAGGTCCTTTTCTACTTCCTTGGCAATGACCCTTCCCACACGTCCCCCGCCGATGAGCATGATGTTGTCGATCTCAATTGTCTTTTTGCCGCCCATTTTCATCAGCTCATTCATGGCCTCGGGTTTGGAAATCACATAAACCATGTCGTTTTCCCGGAAGATGGTTTGCGCTGTCGGCAGGAAGGTTTCCTGACCGCGATGAACGGCAACGGCTCTGAAATCGAGGTGGCCGTGTTCTGTGGCAATCTGGCTCAGGGTTTTCCCGATGACCGGCGCATCGGCTTCAATTTTGATGAGGAAAACGGAAAGCTGCCCGTCGGAAAGGTCGTAAATTTCGGTGGCTGCCGGCTGTTTCAAAAGCTTGATCACTTCGTGCCCGGCAATGTCCTCGGGTGAAATCAAAATATCAATCCCCAGTTCGTTGTAAAGTTGCCGGCTTTCCTGGCTGACGTTTTGCAAGGTGTTGACCCGTGCAATGGTGCTTTTGGCTCCCATTTTTTTGGCAAGGATGGCCGTGAGGATGTTGATGCTTTCGTTGTGCAGAACCGAAATTACCAGGTCGGCCTTTTCTACATTGGCCTGCTTCAGTACGGCCACCGAATTGGATTCGCCGACTATGGTCATCAGGTCGGTGTGAGCTTCCACCATCTTTAGTAATTCCTCGTGGGGGTCAACAATGGTGATGTTGTGTTTGGAGTCAGACAAAGCCTCTGCAAGGTAAAAACCCACTTCGCCATCGCCGGCAATGATTATGTCCATCGGGCTTGGATTTTAAAAGGTAAAAGTAAAAATTCTAATCAAAACTCCCTTTTTTACGGTTGAAATATTATTTTTTCTGGAACAAACAAGGCAAAAGATGTCAAAACATTGAAAGCATTTCAGTCGAATGGCAATGCGGCGATAAATACCCCAGGGGAGGTATCCGTGCTCCGGGGAATTTCTCCTCCCACACCCGAGGCGAGGTCGTTAAATTGACAGGATCGTTCCGGGGGCTGGGTGAAAAAGGTGAACTTTATTTTTTAAAGATTCCCTGCATGGCAACTTTTCCGGCATAAAGCGCGTGGTACATGGCCGGTACAATGACCAGCGTCAGGAAGGTGGCGAAGCTCAGCCCGAAGATGACCGTCCAACTCATGGGTCCCCAGAAAACGGCATTGTCGCCCCCGAAATAAATGTGCGGGTTAAAAGTCTCCAAAAAGGCGATGAAGTCGATATTCAGGCCCGTGGCCAGTGGGAAGAGTCCCAGAATGGTGGTAATGGCCGTCAGCAGCACCGGGCGCAGGCGCGTTTTACCGGCCTGAACGATGCACTCTTTGGCCTCATCCATGGGCAACTCATCATTTTCGTCAATGCCCAGCTCTTTCTTTCGCCGCTTTTTCAGCAGGCCGATGTAGTCAATGAGTACAATGGCATTGTTGACCACCACCCCGGCCAGCGAAATGATGCCGATGCCGGTCATGATCACGATGAAGTCCATTTTGAAAGTCGCCAGCCCGCCGAAAACACCAATGGTGCTGAGCACCACGCTGAACATGATAATGCCGGGTTTCACAAAAGAGTTGAATTGCGATACCAGGATGATCATAATGAGCGCCAAAGCGATCAGCATGGCTTTTTCCAGAAACGCCATTGACTCTGCCTGCTCCTGCTGCTCGCCGGTGAATTTGTAATAGTATCCGGCAGGCATCCCGAAGTTGTGCATGATGGCTTTCAGCTTTTCGTTGATCTCGTTGGCATTGTAGCCGGGCAGCACATTGGAGGAAATGGTAATGACACGTTTGCGATCTTTGCGGGTAATGGCGCCGTAAGTCGAGCTGTACTCAAAGTCGGCTACCGCCGAAATGGGCACCTGGACAATTTTCCACTCGACTGGCTGCGGAAGGTGATGCGCTGATTCATCAGGTCGGCTACGTTGTAGCGGTACTTATCGTAAAGTTTCATCCTGATCTTGTACTCGTTTTCGCCGTCTTTAAAATCGGAAATTTCTTTACCGAACAGGGCCGTGCGGATGGCATCGCCGATTTGTCCGGTGGACAGCCCGTAGCGCCTGGCTTTTTCACGGTCAATGTTGATGAGCAGTTCGGGCTTGCCCACGTCGAGGTCAATTTGCAGACCTTCGATACCTTCAATTCCCGAATGGTTAAAAATACTGCGGATGGTGTCGGTCAGAAACAGCAGGGTCGTGAAATCCTTTCCGGCAATCTCCAGGTTGATCTGTTTTCCGGTGGGCGGCCCTTCCTTTTGTTTTTCAACGGCGATCGTTACCCCGGCGTAAGCACCTACCAGACTGTCGGCCAGTTTGTCAAGAATGTCCAGTGTACTTATTCCGTGGCGTTCTTCAAAATCCACAAAATTAATGGTGATCAGTCCTTTGTTGGGGGCACCTCCCCTGCCCGTAAAACCTTCGTTTTCGCCCACGGCCCCTTTGCCCGTAATGGTCAGCAGTGACGAAACCAGTTTCATGTTGGGGTTCAGCAAATCGAATACCTTGTCTTCCAATACCTGCATCACCGAATCGGTCACTTCAATGTCGGTGCTGATAGGCATTTCAACCAGCACATTGATGAGCTTGGGGTCGGCGGAGGGAAAGAACTCGATTTTCGGATTGCTTGAAAAATAGAAGGCGATGGTAAGGATCATCAACAGAAAAGTAGCGCCGATGAGCAGATAGGGCGTGGCCTTTCTCAAGCCGAAACGGATAAATCGCAGGTAGGTATTTTCGAGCCACACCAGAAAAACTTTCTGAAACCACATGGACAGCCGCGACAAAAAGGCCAGGTTCAGCAGACCGATTACAGCGAAAGCCACCAGCAAAGTACCGGCCCAGTTGACACCGGTAAGGAAAAAAACCAGGGCAAGTACCAGCATGGCACCGGCAAGAATAAGCGTAAATCCGGGTTTGGGCAGGGTGAGGTTGGCGCCCTTTTTGTAGAAAACGGTGAAAATAACCGGAACAACCACCAGCGCCACAAACAGCGATGAAGATAGTACGATGATGAGTGTCAGGGGCAGATAAAACATGAACTCGCCCATGATGCTTCGCCAGAACAGCAGCGGGAAAAATGCCGCCAGGGTGGTTGCCGTTGACGAAATAATGGGCATGGCCACCTCGCCGGTTACCTGTTTGGCAGCTTCCAGCACCGGATAGCCCTTGTCGGCAAAACGGTAAATATTTTCGGTTACCACGATGGCGTTGTCAACCAGCATGCCCAGGGCAAGGATGAGCGAAAACAACACAATCATGTTGATGCGGTAATCCAGCATCCCCATGATCAGGAACGAAAGAAACATGGAAAGCGGAATGGCAAAACCCACAAAAAGCGAATTGCGCGTGCCCAGAAAAAGAAAGAGGATGACAACCACAAAAATGACCCCCATGATGATGCTGTTTTCCAGGTTGGTCAGTTGCCGCTTGATCATGTCCGACTGGTCGTTGGTGATGGTGATGACCAGATTTTCGGGAATGAGCTTTGTCTGGCGGGCATCTTTCAGAATATCGTCAACCTGCGAAACGGTGGACAGCAGGTTCTCACCGCTTTTTTTCACGATTTGGAGCGAAACCACCGGGTCTTTTCCCAGATAGGCATAACTGTCGCGCTCTTTAAAGCCGTAGACCACGGTGCCGATGTCGCGCAGGTAAACGATGTTGCCTTTTTCCCTCTTGACGATGATATTTTCAATTTCGGCGGGACTGGTAAACTCACCGATAATGCGGATGGTGCGCCTGATCTTGCCCAGCCTGACCTCGCCGCCCGACATGGAAACGTTTTCAAATTTTATGGCATCCTCCACGTCCGTGAAACTGACCTCAAGGATACTCATTTTAAAGGGGTCGAGGTTGATGGTCACTTCACGTTCGGTGATGCCTGTAATGTTTACTTTCGACACCTCGTAAATGGTCTCGAACTCTTCTTTCAGGTCTTCGGCATAATCTTTCAACTCGCTGACGCTGAAACTCCCCGACAGGTTCACATTAATGACGGGAAATTCCGAAATGTCAATGTCTTCCACCACAGGGTCGTTGGCCAGGTCGTCCGGCAGCTCTTTTTTGGCTTTGTCCACGGCATCCTTTACGTCCTGCAGTGCTGCTTTGATGTCAACATTTGTCTGGAACTCAATAAAAATGGTTGAAGCATCCTGGGCCGAAACGGAGGTCAGTTCCTTGATGCCTTTTACGGGTTCTATTTCTTTTTCAAGGGGTCTGGAAATGAGATTCTCGATATCGGCCGGCGGATTGCCCGGGTAGATGGTTTGCACCATCACCGTAGGGATGCTGATCTCGGGAAACAACTCTTTAGGCAGTGAAATGTATGCGTAAAAACCAAAAGTGATGGTCACCGCAATGATCAGGTAAACCGTGTTTTTGTTGTTCAGGGCCCAGGTGGAGAGCCAGAAATTCCGGATGACTTTGTTTTTATCTTTAGTTTCCATGCGGTAAATGAGTTAGTCGATGCTTAATAATGCACCGTCAGAAACATTGTTGTAACCATCGGTGATGATGAGCTGTCCCCTGGTCAGCCCCGAAAGCACTTCCGTTTTGTTTTTGTAGAAAATCCCTGTTTCGATATATTTTTTTACGGCTTTCCAGTCGTCGCTGTTTTTTTCGGCCACGAAAACGTATTTTCCTTTCAGGTCTTCTTTGATCAAAATGGAAGGGATGACAATGCTGGCAGGCGAGTTGTAATCGTTGATGCGGATGGTGGCCAGCAGGTTTGGTTTGAGTATTCCACCGGGATTGTCAATCTTTACCTGAATTTCAAAAGTCCGGTTTTGTTTATTGACAACATTGCCAATGCGGGAGATTGTCTTTTTCAGCTGCAGTTCCGGAAATGAAGGGAAACGGATTTCCACCGAGTCGCCCGGGTGGATAACCGACAGGTAAGCCTCCGACAGTTTTGCCTTTACATAAAGCTGGTCTATGTTCACGATCTGCATGATCTGCATACCCGGTGTGGCCAGTTCACCCTTTTTTTTCAGGATTTGCTCCACAAAACCACTGATGGGCGAATGAATGAGCGACATATTGTACTGTGCCCAAAGGGTGTTGAGTTTATCCTGCAGCGATTCGTAATTGTTTTTAGCTTCCAGGTACTGGCGTTCTGAGCCGATATTCTTGTCCCACAATTCCTTTTGTTTGTTGTAGATGGTTTCGGCCAGTTGCAGTTGCGTTTTTACTTCCGAGATGTTTTTCTCAATCAGCGTGGTATTCAGTTTGGCCAGCCGTTGCCCCTTCTTTACTTTTTGTCCTTCCACAACATCGATGCTGACGATCTGCCCGCTGACTTCGGGACTGATGAAAGCCGAATGCACTGACTCCAGTTCTCCTGTGGCCTCAAAATAGTGTGCGAAAGGTTGTGTTTCCAGCCGTAAGGTTTTAACCGCCACTTTCGACACCCGGCTGGTATTGTTTTCAACCCCGTCCGGCAACTGTTTTTCCAGTTCGCTGATTTTATCATTTAGTTCGGCAACTTCTTTTTTGTATTCAACAATTTTTTTCCTGATGGTTTCCTTGTCCGTCTTCTCCGTGGAACAGGAAAACAAAAAGCCGGTGGCAATCAGTAAGATAAATATTTTTTTCATTTTTTATCGTTGTTTAATTTGTCGAGTTCTTGATCAAAGAGTTTGCGGCCTTTTTCGCTTACAATGCCGTAAACATGGTACCTGAACACTTCGGACAAAAATTCCGGCGACACCACTTCCTCAAAAGAAAAAGTGCCGGAATTCATGATGCCTTCAATGCGCATCATGTTGATGCGTGAAATGACGTCTTCATTCAGGTCCTGCCGGTAAAGGCCTTCCTTTTTGCCTTTGGCAAGGTTAAAGCGAACGCTGTCGAGGATGTGCTGCCGCTTTGAACGCTGGAATTTTTCAAAGAGTTCGGGATAATATTTCTGAAGGTCGTAAATAAACGAAGGTTTGTGGTCCCTGATGATCTCGGCCTGCATTTTGTAATAGTGAAAAAGTTCTTCGATGGCTGTGACCCCCTTTTTCTGAGGGATGCGGAAGTCAATTTTACGGTTGCGTGCCATGGCCTCCATCACTTCGGTCACCAGGTCTTTCTTGTCGGTAAAATGCTCGTACAGGGTTTTTTTTGAAATGGAAAGCTGCCGGGCAACATCGTCCATGGTCACACTTTTGATGCCAAACTCCCGGTACAGTTTGGATACTCTTTCAGCAATTTCTTTTCTTTTATCATTCATGGCTTTAGTCGTCGGTTACCGTTGTGAGGAGTATTTCCAGTTCCAAACCAGCCTTCAGCAATGCACTCGCTGCATTAATGTATTCTCTTTGGGTATTCAAATACTGGTTTTGGGTATTCAGAATGTCCAGGCTGCCGGACATTCCTTCCTTAAACTTCTCGGTGGTTTTTAAATAAATTTTCTCTGAAATTTTTCTGTTTTTCTGTTTATTCAAATAAACACTGCGTGCATTCATGTATTCGTTCAGCTTGGCTTTGTACTGAAGTTTCAGGCTGGTTTCCAGTTGCCGCTCGCTTACCTCAATTTGTTCCAGTGCAATTCTCGCTTGCTTGACCTTGGCTCTTCGCTCACCGCTCGAAAGTATTGGAATGAGCATTGTAAGGCCCAGGGCCGAGCTGTTGTACCAGGCCTGGCTTCCCGAAAAATCAGTAAAATTCCACGCATCGCGCTGTGCGTTTGTTTGTACATTCACTTTGGCCGAAAGGGTAGGATAGTAAGCCGAGCGCTCCAGTTCCACCTGCAGGTTGCTCAGTTCTTTTTGCCTCATCATCCACACAAAATCGGGATGCTGGTTGTAATCGAAAGCTGCAGTAAGCTTACCGGATTGCTCCCATTTTTCCACCAGCCCCATCATATTATCGCTCAGCACGATGCTGTCGGTTTCATTCAGGCCCAGGTAAAACTTCAGGTAAGCATGGGTGATGTACAACTGATTTTCGAAATAGATTTGCGAAGCCTCCAGGTCGGCAACCAGCAGGTCAAGCTGGTCAACATCAATATCTTCGGCGAAACCCACTTCATAAATCTGTCTTGTTTCGTCCGCCAGGTTCCTGGTAATAGTCAGGGTGGTGTCAATGATTTTCAGGGCTTCTTCGGTTGCCAGTACGTTGTAGTATGATTCGGCTACCTGTTGCCTGACAGCCAGTTTGTTCTTGAAAAAGTCAACCGTAGTGCGTTCAAGAAATTTACGTGCAGCCTTGACACCCACAATGTATTTGCCATCGAAAATCAACTGGGTGGCAGTGGCACCGAGGGTAGCCTCGTATTTGGTACCGAACTGGATTTCTGCATCCTGACCGGGTGTGCCCATAAATTCGCCGGGCAAAATAAAGGTAGGCCGGGCAAAGTTGTCGGTGTAATTGATGCTTGCATCAATCTGGGGCAAACCCATGGCCGTTGACTCGAGTACCCTGGCCTTGGCAGCTTCAATATCTTTTTCCGATTTGATGATGTCGTAGTTGTTTTCCATGGCAAAAGCAATGGCTTCATCCAGCGAAAAAAACTTTACATCCTGCGTTCGGCCGGCCAGTGCAATAAAAAAACTGAGTATTAACAGAGGTGTCCTGATTGTCCGTTTCATGCCATTCATATTAGGTTGATGTTTTAGCAGCGGACAAAAATACAATTAAAAAACTATGGAAACGTTTTTTACGTTAAAAGTTTTTTTAGTTTTTTGTTGCAAACCGGGGTTGCAGGTATT
>JAJRWG010000025.1 GCA_024276895.1 Bacteroidota bacterium | reverse complement strand
CTAAACGTTCCTACACCTCCATTGTCAACATCGCACAGTACTTGCTCGCCAACATCGTGAAAGTCACCGTCGCGGTTAAAGTCGATCCAGATGCCCAGATCAAGGCCGGCGTCATTGTAGGGACTGGATACGGTAATATTGTACGACTGACCGACTGTAACATTGGTTGAGTTAGCAGTCCAGTCCTCGTAATACCTGTCATTGGGGTCGGCACCGCCAACATTTGTGTAGGTTGAGGTTTTGTCGATCGTCCCGATCTGAACCCTGCTGATGTAACCGTATGCATTTGAGGAATATGCCTCCGGGTAATCTGTCGGACTTTGGCCAACTGTCACATAATTCGTTTTTGTAATGGTATCAGTTCCATAAGCATTTGAAGCAATCAGGGTGATGGTATAGGTTCCGACGGCTTTAAATTCAATCTCCGGTGATTGAGATGTTGAAGAGGTGCTATTCTTGTAAGTAATGGTTGCCGGGCTGAAACTCCATTGCCATGAGCTTGGTATGTTGGCCGTGCCATCCATTAGCTGAACAGGTGTGTTTACGGCAGGTGTTGTGTTAAGACAATAAAAATCAGACTGCGGTGCAACGGCAGTGTCAATATCGCCGCTGATGATCATGGAAAAAGCCTGTCCGCCTCCTGTGAGGGTTCCGTCATGGTCAACGGTAATGGTGTAAGTAGTACCCGACAATGGCGCAGCAATGTACACGACTTCAACGTTGTCCACGTCATTTTCAGAAGTGTTTGTTGCGGCATTCGAGGGATCGTTTTTGTCAAGTTTCCAGGGGTAATAAGTATTTGTTCCCTGGGTTATCCGCAGGTCCAGATCGTTGATCAGCATGGTGTCTGCCGGATCGAGTGCAGCGGCAGGGGGAGAGCCCGGTGGATCGGTCCAGACCACCGTTACTTTAATGGGGTTAGTTCCGTTTGTAGTAATTTGCCTTGTGTAGATTTCACCATCGGCAAGGTAATGTTCAGCTATTACATCTGCGGTCTGATCCTGAGATATTTTTTCCGTCGCCGATTTTGTGTTGAGCAATCCCCAACCGAATTCATAATCCGGTCCGTCATTTGTGCCTGCCTCGTCAGCGGTGTGAATGACCAGTGCTTTCAATGTTGCCGAACGCATGATGCTGCCGGCTCCTTTTACATTTTCATAATGTTGGATGAGCAAGGCCAGAGCGCCTGTTGTGGCCGGTGATGACATGGAAGTGCCGCTTGCCGTGGCATAGGAGTTGTCAGCAGTACTGTAAGTGGAAGTTAAAGATACTCCGTTGGCCACAATGTCCGGCTTTATTCGGCCGTCATCCACCGGCCCCCAACTGCTGAAAGTACTCATCACAACATCCGACGGCTGTGCGTACCCTGCCGGAATATCGTTTACAGCACCAATTGTTAGAATATTTTTTGCCACACCGTGCTGCGAAATACAATCATAAGGTCCGTCATCCGGGTAAGAGCCGTCTCCTGTGTCGTTGCGGTCGTTGCCTGCGGATTTTATGATGAGGTAATTTGGTGCGTTGTAGGCCACCTCGTCCCATTCTCTTGTAGATTGGTCATAAAAACCGAAAAGGTAGTCCTCAAGTGTACTGATTGACGGATCGCCATACCACGTACCGGCATCCCATCCCCGTACATAACCATAGGAGTGGTTGCTGATCAATGCGCCTGTTGCAGCCTGGTCAGCCATTTCCGCATCGTCGTTGTTCCAGTCGAAGGATTTCAGGCTGGCGGCATATGCCATTCCTTTGGCCTGGGCATAAACACCGGATGCCATGATGGTACCAGCCACGTGGGTGGAGTGCCAGCTTACGGCTGCACCGTCCATGTTGGTAACGCGCGTGCCAAATTCCTGATGGGTTGCCCGGATAGAGCCTCCATCCCATTCACAAACCGTAACACCACTTCCGTCGAGGCTGAGGCCTGCACTCCCGCCCGTGTACACCTGATCAGTAGAAGAGGTTGCGGCGGCATCTGCATTAAAAGTTTTGTAATACTGCGGGTTACCTCGCTCGTCAATATACATCAACTCAATGATCAGGCTGTCGTTTTCAATCCGCATGGGAATGTTGTGTTCAAAGGCGTACTCAATCGCCTCCTGTTTCCCTTTTTCGGCTCGCTTACGGTATTTTTCCGAGAGGTCCAAAAGCCTTCCGCTGTTGGTAACCAATTGGGAATAAGCGCTCACTGAAAAAAATAACATTACCAGGAAAAGTGGATAAAACTTCCTCATTTGCTTTGCTTTTGTTCGTTTATAAACCTGCTTTCACATTGTACGTAAGGTGTTGGCAGAAGTTGCTTGTTTCTGAAAACAATCTTATCAGCGGGCTGGTGTCATACCGATAAACTGTTTTCCAGCAGCAAATATAAGGTAGTTTGGAAAATGTGACAATGCCTGTTTAAAAATTAATTCAATTTTACCACTGTTTCTTTTCTGAAAAGGTATTTTACGGGATACCACGTCGCCAACAGCCCGACCAACTGGACGGTCAGGAAAACGCCGGCAAATTCAATTGCCTTCATTTTCACCGGATAAGCATTGATAATAAAACTTCCGCCTGATCCCAGTTGGAGCAGCCCGAATTTCTGCTGGAGGATCAGCAGGATGAAACCCAGCAGCAGTCCCAGGACGCCTCCCAGAATACTGATCATCATCCCTTCCAGTAAAAAAATGCGTTGCGTCAGTTTTCTGCCTGCGCCCATGCTTCGCAACACGGCAATGTCTTTCAGCTTTTCCACGATCAGGATTGAAATGGAGCCAATCATATTGAAGGAAGCCAGTACCAGGATGAAAACAAGGATCAGGAAAATGGCCGTTTTTTCGGATCGCATTATTTTGTAAAGTGCTTCGTTTTGTTCAAACCGGTTTTTGACCCTGAAGTCTTCACCTAAAATATTTTTGATGTTTTGCTGTAGGGCGTCCACATCGGCTGCCGGGCCGGTAAAAATCTCCACGGCAGTGGCTTCGTCAGTGTAGTCAAGCAATTTACGGGCGAAACGAAGGGGGACCAGCACGTACTTTTCGTCAAATTCCTGCTGGATGGAAAAGATACCTGCCGGATGAATGGTTTCGTTGTTGAATGCAGTTTCGAAACGAAAGGAGGAAGCATCCCCTCTTTTGGGAACAAAAACAGACAACAAATGACGGATGTCGTTCAGGTTAAGGTTGAGGTACCAGGCTACGCCGGCACCTGCAACGGCAAAGTCAGCATTTCCTTCCTGCAGCACGAAAGTCCCGTCCGTCAGCATGGTGTCGAGTCGCGACCAGTTTTCGTAAGACGGAGGGAGCCCCTTGATGGTTCCGATGAACTGCTGGTCGCGGTATTTGAAGAGTGCGTCCTCTTCAACCACCGGGGCCAGCGCTTTCAATCCGGGCAATTCGCGTATTTTATCTGCTGGGAAATCCTGGAAATGGAAGGTTTTTCCGGTTGTGGCCGTGATTCTCAGGTCAGGGTTGAAAGTGCTGTACAGCGATTTGATCACATCTTCAAAACCATTGAAAACAGAAAGCACCACAATCAGCGCCATGGTGCCAATGGTGAGGCCGACAACCGCGATCAGCGAAACCACGTTAATGAGGTTATGCGATTTTTTTGAAATCAGGTAACGCCGGGCAATAAAAAAAGAGGTGTGCATCTAAGGTTTCTGCTTACGGATTACAAATATCCGATATTTTTCCAATCAGATTTGCAATTGGACAGGAAGAGGCTGCCGGTTAGTAATTCAAACGGGAGATTTCCAAAAAAAAAGACTGCCAAAAAAACAGGCAGTCTTTGAAATATCTGAAATTCGATTACTGCAAGGTAAACTTGATGGGTAGATTAAACGAAACCCTCACGGGCTTGCCCCGCTGCTTACCGGGTTTCCACTTGGGCATGCTTTTAACAACGCGGATAGCTTCCTCATCGCATCCCCCGCCAATACCACGCAGTACTTTAACGTTGCTGATGGAGCCGTCTTTTTCAACCACAAAGTTTACAAACACCCTTCCCTGGATGCCGCTTTCCTTGGCAATGGGAGGATACTTTACATTTTTCTGAAGGTAAACGTACAACTGCGACATTCCACCCGGAAATTCAGGCTGATCTTCCACCACCTGAAAAATTTCTTCTTCCCCGATTTCTTCATCTTCCATGGGCGGGATGTATTCATCCATTACCGTTTCGTCGTCTGCTTCAACATCAATATCGAGGTCGTCTTCCACTTCCACGTCATCTTCAACAATCTTGATCTGAATGACCTGCTTGGGCGGCGGCGGTGGCGGTGGTTTTACTTTTTGTTCGGTAATGGGGATGATTTCTTCCGGCGTGTCGTCAACTACCCTGGATGCCAGGTCGATGGTTTCTTTGTAGTAACTTTTGTACTCAAAGGCAACAAAAACAATGAGCAGGGCGATGATAAGGCCTACCTGAAAAAAGATCCCTTTCTTATTTTCCAGGTTTGCTTTCGGATTTTTCTTGATTTCCATGACTTTTGTTTTTTATTCAAAAAAAACTGCGCTAAAATAACAATTAATCAGTTGTCGGTCTGCTGTTCTTCCATATTTTTTTTTCGACGCATCCAGATAAACAGCATTGCTCCCAGCATTGCTCCCAGGGCATCGGCAAGTGCATCGTACACATTCCCTGATCGCCCGGTAAAAAGGTAGCGCTGCATTACTTCGGTGAGAGCGCCGTACAAGGCAGAACCACTAATGGCAACAATAACATAAATATAACGATGTTTACTTTGCAAATATTGTGCCCGAACATCGTACAAGGCCACATAAGCAAGCAGGCCGAAAATAAAGAGGTGCACAACTTTATCAGGCGAGAGCCATGCCCAGAAACTAACAACTCCCGGTAAATACGAGCCCGGGATACCCGTCAGGATGAGGATGAAAAGTGCCCAGACAAAGGTGCGCCAACGTTGCCGGAATAGCATGAGAGAGCGGGTCAGACCTCGATGTTTGCTTTGTAGGCAGCAGCGTCAAGCAGACCGTCAAGTTCGGCAGTGTCTCCGATTTTAACTTTAATGATCCATCCTTTACCGTAGGGGTCTTCGTTGATATCTTCGGGTTCGTCGATAAGTGCTTCGTTCACTTCTACAATGGTTCCGCCGACGGGCATGAGCAGATCCGAAACAGTTTTAACGGCTTCAATGGTGCCAAAGACTTCACCTTTGTCAAGGGTTTCGTCCAGAGTTTCCACTTCAAGATAAACAATATCGCCCAGTTCCTTTTGCGCAAAGTCAGTGATGCCAATCAGGGCATGGTCGCCTTCAACCTTTAGCCATTCGTGGTCTTCGGAATACAATAAATCTTCAGGAATATTCATTTTTTGTCGGATTAATTAAGGCCCCAAAATTAGTTTAATTTCTTTTTACCAATCCAAAACCCTGTTTAATTTGTCATTTGATTTTTCATCACGGGCAACTGTATTTTCAGACTGGTTTGAGCGGGACTTTCGTTTTACTGGGCAAGGTTGAACCGAAGGCTGAACCCGCCGCTGGTTGTTGAGTTGGGGAATTGCGCTGAAATGTAAGGATTGTTGCTGGTCCAGTTGTAGTAGGCACGCAACTGCAGGCTCTGGCTGAGCATGTAGTCGGCTGAAAAATTCAGCGAGTACTCTTTGGAGCCGGCAGAAATCTGGTTGTTGTTTTCGTCAATTCTTCTGAGGATAGTGATGTTGTCGCGGATGTTGAAATCCAGCTTCAGATTCAGGTCGCTGTTGAAGCTTTTCTTTCCGCCACCATTGAGCGAGTTCATGGAAAACTTGATGCTTTTAACACGGTATCCCAGCCCCACCACCACTTCCGACCGCCTTATTTCAGTTAGCTGGTTGTTGATATAACTCATGGTCAGGTTACGCGACTTTTTGTAGTCGAGACGGATATTCAGGCTATTGTGCATGGTTACTTCGATACCCAGCAGGGGACTGAATTGTTCGATCAGCGACACAACGCCCACATTATATTCCGTCAGGTAATTGGAACTGTTGGGCCAGAATTCACCCTGGTTCAGCGGGTCGAAATTGACGTTGGTTTCCCAGGAATTGATGGTGAGCATGGAGCGGTAGCCGCTTTTGATGTTGATTGCCCTGAAGACTTTGGCAATGGCGTCGATATTTGTCAGGCCGTTAAAGGTGACAAGCCAGTTGGGAAGCGGAATTTTCGGGAAAGGACTTTTGTCGATTGCGATGGTGGATGCGCTGGTTCCCGAATAAGCCGCCAGCATGGAGTAGTAAAGCACCAATTGTGCATTGGGCCCGTAGCCCAGCGGATAAACATCGCCGGTGAGCGAATCGGTGAAATATTCCTGGGTTTCCAGCCAAATGGGATTGGTGCGTGCCAGACGTTCGGCAATAACAGGCCTTTCATTCAGGAAAGTGTTGAATGTTTTGGAATCTCCTGTCGAATCACGCTTTTCGAAAGAGGTTCTGATCATGGAATACGACATGCTGAAATTTCCCCTGTTGATGGGCGAATAAATGGCAAAGGTGTCACCAGTGGGATCGTATCTGTAATAGGCTGTGTAGTTTTCGGCATACACCCTTGTCCCGTCAAAATCAATCCTGATGGCACCCAGGATGTCGGTGTTCACCTTGTACGACAGGTTGCTGTTGCTTTTTGTGATATAGGGGTTATTCAGTGCCGAGTCGGCGGTTATCCAACCATAGTTGGCAGCATCTGCCCTGATGTCGCGCTGACTCCCGAAAACGAAACCCAGTCCCGGGGCGTTGTTGTCTTGCATGCTGATGCCCACGAGTTTCGGCTCGGGCAAAAATCCGGGAATGGCCGTTCCATTGCCTTCGCTGTAGGTCAGTGATGCTTTTTTGACCATCATTAGAACTTTCAGCGCCCCTTCGCCGATTTTCTTCCCGTAATTGATTTTCGGTTTCGGGACGGTGTCATTTGCAGGGTTAACGGCCCGGGTGTCCTGCCTGCTTCTTGAGTTTGGCCGGGACGATCTTCGCTTGTTTCGGTTAAGGGTCTTGAAATAAGGTACTTTGTTGTACAACTTGTTCAAATCGGCGGAACCGTTAAGCTGGATAACACTTGAGTTTTCAATATTATTTCCAAAGCGTTCCTGAATGGAAATCGGCGAGGCCGACCAGTTGTATGACGACTGATAGCTGGCGGCGGCTTTAATCCAGTCTAAAATGGGTATTTTCTTCATGGGCAGGTTGTAATTTACCCTGAAATTCTGTTTGTAGTTTTGCATTGTCCCGCCTCCTTTGATGTCGTTCCAGATGAATTGCTTGTATTGTTCCCACTCCTGGGTATTCTTTTCGGGATAAAACTGGGGTTCCTGAACATAGGTTTTGGCGCCCGCGTTGAATTCAAAGCTGAGGGATCTGGAAAAGTCGTATTTCAGGTCGTAAATCCTGTTCCAGTCCCAGATGCGGTCGAAAGTCGGGTTGATGATGACGTCGCCGATACTTTTGTTACGGTATTTTGTCGAACGGATGGAGCGGTTCATGTCGGTCCTGATGGAAAACACCTTGGGCAGGAGATAGAAGTTGAAATCCTTGATCAAGGCCAGGTGCTTTGATTTGAGGGCTTTGACCTTTTTCAGGGGTTTGAAATTTTTTGGCTTTCCGTTCCAGTTGTAGCCGATGCCACCCCGGTACTCTTTTTTGTTGTCGTACTCAAAATCAATGTCGTGGCGGTTGATTTTTGAGTAGGCAAAGGACGCATCGAAGTTTTCAATGTCGTACACCCGGGGTTTCTTTTTGCTGTTGGTCCGGGTTTTTCTGACGTTCATAAAGTTGAGGTTCGAACGGGTGGTGAGGTCCTCGGTGAGCCTTTTGACCGAATCCCGGTTTTCACTGTTGGTGTAAGTGTCCAGATCTTCTTTAAGAATGACGTCCGGGTTCAGCGGGTTGTAGAGTGGTGTTACTTTGTCCACACCGTAGTCGTAGTGCATGGGGATACGCACCCCGGCTTTTTCGCCGAAAAGTTTTCCCCAGTCCACATCGGTGGCAAACATGTAGGAGCTAACCGACTCCAGCGGGATACTTGATATTTTCGAGTCGAGGCTGCCAAAGCCTGCCGAACTGTGCGCACCTGAGAGGGCGATTTTACCAAAATCGGCAAGGTTTGCCTCCACGCGTCCGGTTCCTGCCCAGCCCGGTTTGTCGTTGAAATCAGTCAGCCGCAATTCGTCAATCCAGATGATGGCGCTTTTGGGGTTGCCGTCGTCATCCAGGCTGATACCCCGCTTTTTCGGATTGCGCACACCAATCATAATCCCCTTTACATCGCTGATGTTTGGGTTTCCGAGAACGGTTACTTTGCTGTTTCTCAAATATTTGATGTATGGTTTGAAAAGGGCCAGTTCGGTACCCTGTTGTCGCATGGCAACATTTCTTTCCTCTTTTACGCTGACCAGTTCGCGCAGATCGATCTCCATGTTGTTGATGGCCGGCCAGATGGAGTCAGGGTCGGTTGTTTTCGGAAACCACGGGGTGAACTCCATGGGTATTTCATATTCGTAGTAATTGTTCGTAAAGTCAGCCCCCACCCTGATGAAAATGGTCATATCACCGTAGTCGTAGGTTGATTCCTCGCCGTAAAGGTTTTCGGCGTGGACATACATTTTCAGTTTCTTGAATTGCCGGAAATCAAAGTCGGTGGTTTTGTAAACGCCACGCGCATCGCCATCCAGCAGGTCGGTCACCGTGAACATGATGGACTGCTCGTTGAGCCTGATGTAATTTGTTGTGCCAAACTGCACCTGCCTGTCGATGCCGGGCGGAATCCTGTAAGGGATGGGGTTGCGGCTGCCGTTTTCTTCGATGTTCACCGTCGAGATCACAAAATCGGTCTCGTTGATGGCATCACCGGGATCGTATTCGCCCTGCGAAAGCAGTGAGTGTTCGTACCTCCGCCATTCGTTGCGCACCAGCTCAAAAGTGGCAAAACGCACCACAATGGGTTTGTTGAAATTTCTCATAAACAGCCGCATAAAACGGATGGACCTGAAATCGCTGATGTTGCCGACAATCTTTTCGGGACTTTGTACCGGGATTTTAAACTGATACCAATTGACATCGCTCACATCGTTGTTGGGTAAACGCACGTTGGTAGCGCGACGCACGTCGGTGATGTAATTTTTGCCCACTTCCATGGCATTGGGGTCGAGTACGATCTTGTACTGGAAATAACGTTCCGATTCGTCCAGGGTGTTGTCGCGGTTAATGTCTTCCACGTTGGGGATGTTGGTGCCGGCAGTAGGGTAGTTTTCAATGTTCATTTCATCGGTTGGCGAGTTTCCTTCTGTGTTGTTGTAGGCTTTGTAACGCTCGGTAATACTCGAATACCTGGCGTTGCCATCGTAATCGGTACCCCTGAAATAATGATAGTTGTCCGAAGAAGGGTCGTTTTCGACTGCGGCGTAAGCTACATCGTCCAGATTTTTCCTGATCGCATCCAGGTAGTTCTTCCTTTGGATTCGTTCATTTTTGTCGTTCAGGCCTTCATAGCCCACATCCTGATTCGTCCTTGCACTGCTGCTGTTGCTGAAAGTTTCGACCAGTGCCTGCAAGGTAGGGACAACCCCCCAAATGGTTGTGTCAACATTTTCAGGGACCTCTGTTTCGGGCAATCCGTTTTCATAACTTTTCCTGCCATCCCTTAAAATATCCTCAGAGATGTCGCCCAGGTTGATGTACATTTCCCCCCTGCTGTCGGCAAATTCCTCTTCCGCGAAGGGGTCCATCATCCAAAACTCAATATATTCGATGTTGGTCGCCTCAAAGTCGGACGACTCAATTTTTCGCATGATCCCTCCCCATCTTTGTTCCGGTTGTGTCAGTTTCCCGTTGGAGTTGACGCGTTCGGTGTCGAAATTGTAAGGGCCTCTTTCGTTGGGGAAGAAGGCCAGGTTTAGCACAGCGATGTTTGAAGGCCGGCCGTTGGGGATGTCCCTGTTGGGAAAGACCTCGGTTTCGAGCACCTGCCGGGTTGAGTTTTTAGAGATTTCGTCACGGTCAACATTTGGCGGGCGGAGGCCACCGGTGCGGTCGTAAAAAAGCGGATCGATGATGTACCAGGACAACAGCGAACGGTTCATGCCGTAAGACAGGTCGTTTCGCTGTGCCTCGGGAAAAAGATTGGGCTGCCCCTGAGGTGTGCTGGCCAGAAACCAGGAGCCGATGTATTTCAGGTCGATGGAAGATTTGGCTCCTTCAAAATCATCAATGTAGGTTGTTCCTGTTTTCCCGATGGCTTTTGAGTGTCCCGGAATAAACTGGGCAAACTCGGCATCTAAGGTTATCCTGGAAACCGTATTGGAAGAAATGCCCGGCAGCTTGTTGACCAGGTTGGTAAGCCATCGCGAATCTTTGCGGTAACTCAGGTCGAGTCCCCACATGGTGTTGGAAATGGGGTCGTCGCCATAGTTTACTTTTTGTGTCAGCGGGCGTTCGTGCAGGTTGAGGATGGTACCTCCAAAGCGTAAATCCTTGTTAACTTCGTGATCGAAGCGCAGGCCCATCATCCGTTTTTGCTGCACATTAAACATCGAGTTGCTCTCGAGCGAAACATTGATGGGAACACCCGAATTCATCACCCCTTCGTTAATAATTTT
>JAJRWG010000270.1 GCA_024276895.1 Bacteroidota bacterium | reverse complement strand
GTAGCGCGGTCGGGCCTGGACGTGGTTTTTGTGGATGTGTCCAAACAGCGTATCAAAGAAATATTTTCCGACCTTGAATCGCAACTGGATGACGTGATCCAACACTGGGGGATTACAGCTTCCGAGAAGAAACTGGTGCTTGCCCGCATCCGCGGAACGACCTCTTACAAAGACCTTTCCGAATGCAGCCTGGTCATTGAGACCATCAGCTCGAGGCAGCGGGGAACCCTGCTCGAATTGCGAAAAGAGATTTTTGAAAAAATCGAGAAAACTGTCGCCGCTGACACCGTCATTTCAAGCCACCTGGCCACATTGATGATTTCTGACCTGGCATCGGTGCTAAAACATCCGGGACGTGCCATCGGCATACATTTTATTGAACCCATCGGCAAAACAGGCATTGTTGAGGTGGTGAAAGGCAACAAGTTCGACAATGCGGCATTTGAAAAAGTGCTGCGTTTTGTGAAAATGCTCGGACGCAAGGCTGTTGTGGTGAACGAAACCCCCGGAAACATCAGTACCCGGATGGTCATCCCCATCATCAACGAAGCCTGTGAACTGCTGATGGAAGGCGTTGCAAGCGTTGAAGAAATTGACCTGACTATGCGCGAAATCATGGGAAACAGCAACGGGCCCTTCGAGATGGCAGATAAAATCGGGCTGGATAAAATCCTGAAGTACGCTGACAACCTGTACGCCGAGTACGGCGACAAAAAATACAAGGCTTCGCCAATTATCAAGCGCCTGGTGCGTGCCAACTACCTGGGTCGCGAAACGGGAAAAGGTTTCTACAACTACGAAGACGGAAAACCAAAAAGCACCACTATCCGTTTTACGGTTTTTGAGTAGAAACGGTGTGTGAGAATGCCTGAGGAGTAAAAAAGTTTACACAACCTGAACTAAGAAAAAATGAAAATAATCGTCCTGAACTGTGGCAGTTCATCCATCAAATACCAGCTTTTCGATATGCCCTCGCAGAAAGTTTACGCTAAGGGAATCGTTGAAAAAATCGGCCTGAAAGGCAGCCGGATCAGACACAGCAGAAATGATGAAAAAGCTGTGGATCTGGAGGGAGAGATACTGGATCATCAACAAGGCATCGAATACCTTCTGGGAGTGCTGACCAGTGAAAAATACGGCAGCCTGAAAAGCATCGATGAGATTCAGGCTGTGGGTCACCGGGTGGTTCACGGAGCGGAGGAATTCAGTGGCAGCGTGCTGATCACCGATGAGGTTGTTGCGGCTCTGGAAAGATCATCGGAACTGGCGCCGCTGCACAACCCGCCTAACCTGAAGGGAATTTATGCCATGCAGCAATTGCTTCCCGGCGTGCAGCAGGTGGGGGTCTTCGATACCGCTTTTCACCAGACCATGCCTGAGCATGTTTACCTGTACGCCATCCCTTACGTACTTTACGAAAAGTACAAGATCAGGCGCTACGGTTTTCACGGCACCAGCCACAAATACGTGAGCGAACGGGCATGTGAGATTCTGGGTAAAAGTTCTGAATCGCTGAAAATGATCACCTGCCACCTTGGCAACGGTTCTTCGGTTGCCGCCATCAAAAACGGCAAGTCCTTCGATACTTCCATGGGCATGACCCCGACCGAAGGTCTGATTATGGGTACGCGCACCGGCGACATTGATCCCGGGGCACTGCTCTTCATCGCCGACAAAGAAGAAACCAGCATTGCCGCCACCAACTCGCTGATCAATAAATTTTCGGGACTGTTGGGTATTTCCGGTGTTTCGTCCGACATGCGCGACCTGGAAGAAGCTGCCGGAAACGGAAACCACCGTGCCGGGCTGGCCCTGGAAATGTTTGCTTACCGTGTTAAAAAATACATCGGGGCTTACGCTGCCGCCCTGGGTGGGGTGGACGTGATTGTTTTCACCGGCGGGATCGGCGAAAACGATACTGCAACGCGTCAGCGCATCCTGGAAGGGCTTGCGTTCATGGGCGTGAAGACCGATCCTGCAAAGGCTGACAGCAGGGGAGAAGAGGCCGTCATCTCGGCAACAGACTCGAAGGTGAAAGTGCTGGTCGTCCCCACAGACGAAGAATTGATGATCGCCAGGGATACGTTTGAGATCGTCCATTAGTCGTCAGACCACTAAATAAAAAACAACAATGAAGAACTCTTCAATAGTGGTCAGACGACTTTCTTCGAGTATTGTAATTTCAAGCATGGCACTTGAAACAGGGGGATAGAACAAATTTTATGTTAAATAATTTGCTTTTCTCGTTTTTTTTTTTTTTTTGGCTAATCAAATTAATCTACACTAAAAACTTAATACTATGAAAAGAATTATTATTTATCTATTCGTTGCAGCATTTGCGAGTTCGGCACTGTTTTATGCGTGTTCAGAACATGCGAAAGACCAAGATTCAGGCAAACAAAACAATGACAATAGCGCTGTTGTTGTGGGTCACTTTTTAAAGGATGGATCAGGAGTTCCTGAAATGGACTTAACTTTTGAAGAAGCTGTTTACCTGATACAAAAGAACAATAAACTGACGAAAAGAGACTATCATTACTTTTTTAACGAAGCTTGGATCGAGGCACTGACGGATTTGGATGGCAACTCAGACTACTACCTTGCTTCACGTGCTACAGTCATGGACCAGCGAGGGGACACTGTTTACTCATGCAGTTCTTTCTATTTTTTACTCGACGAAGATAGTGGGGGAAATTTAGTTCTTTCAGCGCCCGGAACTCAATACAATTGCAATGGATATTGTTGTTCATCATGTGAATTGAAACCTGCTGATGATTCGCACACTGCACCTTGGTGCAAGTGCGCAACACCTGCAAATACACCTTCCTGCCAGAATGAAGCCAGATGTGACCAATCAACCACAATAATTATTGGTGGAGGTGGCACTGGAAAGTAGTTTATTGATTTTTCAAATTTGTAATTTCAGGTCAAGTCGCTTTGGCCTGGGTTAGGCAAAATTCCGGCACGAAAAGAGGGCTTAAAATCCCGCATTCAGCGCAACCATCACCGCCAGCAAGGGAATCAAGGCAATAAGCAGCAGCTCGATTCGGATAAAAAGCAGAGGCTTTCTGATTTGTGCTTCTTCGGGAGCGAATTCGCCATCCTTTGCCGCTTTCTTTTTCCACTTGCTGAAACGCAGGGTGGGCACAATTGACATTAAAGCGACGATCAAAAACAAAGTCACTTTAATGTGGAACAAATGCTGTTGGGTGAAAAATTCGGCGCCCTTGGGGTCGTAAACAAGCCAGCGGAGCATACCCGTACCGAACACCAACAAAACGGAAACCCAGTACATGATGTCAATTTTGGCTAAAAACTGTAAACGGTCCCCGGCCGGCCGGGAGCGAAGAAGCACGTATTCGGCAAACAACGAGCCGGTTAAAATAAAAATGCCGATAAAATGCAAGTAAGAAATGAAGATGTTCATGGTTTTTGGATTTTAGATTTTGGATTTTGAGTTTTGTGCTTTGAGTTTTACACTTTACATCTCCTCCATCAGCTCATCCGTAATTTCCAGGTTATGGAAAACTTTTTGCACATCGTCGTCGTCTTCAAACTGGTCGATGACTTTGAGGATTTTCCGTGCTGATTCAAGGTCGAGGGTTTTGGTGTCGTTGGGGATGCGCTGCAGTTCGGCAGACTCGGGTTCCACACCCAGTTCCTCCAGCTTTTTGGCCATGGATCCGAAATCTTCCATGGAGGTGGTGATGTGAAAAAAGCCTTCGTCATCCAGTTCCAGTTCTTCGGCGCCCGCGTCTATCACTTCCAGTTCAAATTCGTCCTGGTCGAGATCGCCTTTGGGAACCACGAAAATGCCTTTGCGGTCGAACAGGAATTTCAGCGATCCGTTGGTGGCCAGGCTGCCTCCTGCCTTGTTGAAAATGGCACGGACGTTTGAAACGGTGCGTTGGGTGTTATCGGTGGTGCATTCCACGTAAACGGCAACGCCCCCCGGCAGGTAACCCTCGTAGGTGAGTTCGGTAAAATTGGCGGCATCTTTGTCTTTGCCTTTGTTGATGGCCCTTTCGATATTTTCTTTGGGCATGCTTGCCCCTTTGGCGTTGGCGATGGCCATGCGCAGCCGCGGATTGCCGTCAGGGTCCGAGCCGCCACCTTCTTTCACGGCTACGGTGATCTCTTTGATGAGTTTGGAAAATATCTTAGACCGCTTGGCATCCAGCGCTCCTTTCTTTCGTTTGATGGTTGACCATTTACTGTGTCCTGACATGGGATTCTGTTTTTGTTTCGGGACGGTAAAAATAAAAAAAAAGTGCTTGCCTCTTTTGCAATCGGGACAAGCACGTTTTGGCTAAATTTTAATTTAATGTGCTGGCTAAACCTTTGTGCCGTAGAAACAGGCTATCTTACAGATGACCTTTAGAAATAAGGTAATAAGGTTAATATTGTGCTAACCTGATAGCTACTAAGGTTTTCTTTTTTTAATAAGGTTTTATATCCGGCAGGCAGCAACCCCACACCATACGAAATATTTAAAACCTTATTCCTGCTCCTGCCGGCATGCAGGCTTAAACCTTAATAGCCGGGAACAAGGAAACAAACCCAATCTTATTACCTTATCATTTGGATAGATTGTTTTTTCCCGCCCGTCACAAAAATTTGATTTCACCCACGTTTTCTGCTTTGCAGGTGAACTTCTTGCGGGAAGGCTTACCATCCCACCAGACTGATGCCTACGGTCCAGGCATAGAGTTTGGGAGCCCGTCCAGACTGGAACATGCTGTTCAGCGAGTAAGTCCCGAAAATACTCAGGATGCCGTAGCCGATGCGCACGGTAGCATCAAACTTAAAGGGTTGCAGGTAAAAGCTGTTGAAACTTTTAATGATGTTCCGGTCGGTGGCACCGGGAGTGACAAAAGTACCCTCTTTGTATTCGGGCGGATCGCTGGCGGGAACCTGCAAACGGTATTCCTTGTTGGCCTCGTTAAAATAAATTTTGGTGTGCGAACTGATGCGGGCACTGATCAATCCTCCGACCGAAAAGAAAAACCTTTTAATACGTCTTGGGTTTTTAGTCTGCATTTCAAAAAGTATCGGAACAGTTACGTACATGGCTGTTAACTTGGTTTTACGAACCGAAACATCTTTCATGTAATAGCCTGTAAGTTTGTCGCTGAAGGGTTCCAGGTAAGTAGTCTGGCTGAAGCGGTAGTTGTTCCAGGCCAGACCGACTCCCGTGATCAATCCGATGTTTTTGTCTTTGTTTAATGGAATATTCTGCTCATAAATGTTCAGGTTGACGGCAATGGATTTTTCATAACGCAGGTTGAGGTAATCGTATTCGCTTCCCCAGTTGGTATTGAAATCGGGTGTTACGTAGCCGTTGATGCCCAGTTCGACACCACCCCAGTGGCCATTGAACCTTGGCTTTTTCGAACGTTCCCATTTCACGTTTCCGTCATCGTCAACAATCAGGGTGTGGCTGCCCACGGTAACCTTTGTGGTGTCGCCTTCAACCACTTCCACATGAAGCGAGCCAATGTTTACCGAGGTGGTGTCGCTGTAGTTATCGAAGGAAGAGGAGGAGGCTGAGTCACGAAGAATGACCACTTTTTCGGTGCCTTTATTGTTTTCTATAATGACGGTTTTGGGCCTGTTCACATAGCGTACGTCTGAAGCACCCGATACCTGGTAAGTGAGGTTGGTATTGGCATTTACAAAACAACTGCTGGCCCCGCTGGCATTGACAACGGTGGTAGTGGTTAGCAATGATTTTGCTTCGACCTCCGAAGCTCCGCTGGCCTCAATGATGTGGGCATCCGACCTGCCCTTCAGTTTCACAACCGATGCGCCCGATGCCCGGGTGCTGATGCTGTTGTAGTTTACCAACAAATTTACATCGGATGCCCCGCTGGCCACAATGCGCAACTCTGAGCCTTTCAGTGTATCGACCGATTTTACATCCGATGCACCCGACACCTCCAGACCCTGAAGCTGCTTAACGGTGACGAAAAGTTTAAGCACATCGTACTTCTTAATGCCGTTCAGTTTTACTTGCAGGGTGTTGTTTTTCACAATCACATCCACCTTATCCTGGATATTGGTGTTGGTTTCCACAACAACCACATTTTCATCACCATTCATCAGGATAACATCGACGGCCCCACTGGCTTTCAGAATTTTAAAAGGTTCCACAATAAGTTCCTGTTTACTTACCGGACCGCTGCCTCTTTGCTGTGAAAATAAGGGAAAGCTTGTCAGCAAGGCGATCAAAAAAATGGCAGATTGTAGTTTTTGTATTTTCATTGTTTTCAGATTTTTGTTTTGTTGTAAGACGGACATCTCATCCCATTAGTTACAGCGGCCGGTCAATAAGTTTTTGAAAAAGGAATGCCGGCGGCTTTACTATTGCTGGCATTTTTCTTCTGCTTGTCATTTTTTTACGGAATTAATTACTTTTGCAGGAAAGAATAGTGTAAACGGCCTTTCTTTTGTTACAAATAGTTTTAGAAAAACAATGTATCTCCCGAAACAAATTTTATTTTTTATTGTGCTAAGAATATGAAAACAAGCTTAAAAAACAAAGCAAATGAAACAGATTAGGAGAATTATAAAACGATTGGCCTATCGGCTTGGTGTTGAAATACATATGATTCCAAAATCCAAAATGATTGAGGAACTCATTGAACACGATAACATTCACCCCCTTGCAACTTACAGCCCCTGGAATTTGGACAAGGGCTTTGGTGAAACATTTAGCAAAATTCATCCCTTCACCCTTGTCGATATTTTCAGATGCTATGAACTATGGAAGCTGGTTGAACAAAGTGCAAAGCTGCCCGATGGCGACCTGATTGAAATAGGGGTCTGGCGCGGTGGCACAGGAACGCTGATGGCGAAGCAGGCGAAAGCTTGTGGAATCCCAGGCAGGGTTTATTTGTGTGACACCTTTACAGGGGTTGTTAAAGCCGGAAAAAAAGATTCGACCTACAAAGGGGGAGAACACAAAGATACAACACGGGAAGTTGTCGAAGAGCTGGCCTTCAATCAAATGAAGCTCGACAATGTTCAGATATTGGAAGGAATTTTCCCGGATCAGACGGGTAAGGAGGTAAAGGATGCCAGGTTCAGGCTCTGCCACATTGATGTTGATGTTTATCAGTCGGCACAAGACATTGTTGACTGGATATGGGACAGAATGGTCAGTGGTGGCATCATTGTTTATGATGATTTCGGCTTTGCTGACTGCGTCGGGATCACCAAACACGTTGAAGAGCAGTTCCCTCTAAAAGACAGACTGGTGTTTCATAACCTGAACGGGCATGCCATTGTCGTGAAACTTTAGCTTGCAGTTTATCGGTTGGGTGCTGTCGAAACCCACCTTTTTAATATTTAACATCACAACAACCCCAACTCCAGCCGGGCTTCTTCGGTGATCATTTCCTGGTCCCAGGGGGGCTCAAAAGTGATTTCCACCTCCACTTCGCTAACGCCCGAAAGGTAGGATAATTCTTCCTTGACCTGAGCGGGCAGGCTTTCGGCAACCGGGCAGTTAGGTGAGGTGAGTGTCATCAAAATGTGGACCTTGCCGTTTTCAGCCACCTTGTTTTCGTAAATCAGCCCCAGATCGTAAACGTT
>JAJRWG010000024.1 GCA_024276895.1 Bacteroidota bacterium | reverse complement strand
GTTAGTAGCGGTTTTTTTGTTCTTCATCCTAAAATGAAGCCCGCCGGCTTTTTTCCTTTTTTCCCGGCTTAAACAGGGCTGCAATAATTTTTACCTTTGCCCGCGTAAATGGCAATATATTCCGCCAAACAAAGTTATGTGTTTAAGTCGGGCCCGCAAGGCTTCAAGGCACTAAAATAACAACAAATGGGTTTCTTTTATTTTTTAGGCCGAAAGAAATTTTATCTTCATTTTCTCATTGCCCTGGTACTGATGCTGGTGCTGCTTTGGGCCGTACTCTTATCGCTGGATGCATTTACCCGCCACGGCGATGTGTACATCGTTCCCGATTTTAAAGGTAAAACCGTACAGCAACTGCTGGATGAACAGTACGATGAATTCTTTGACATTCAGGTCATTGATTCGGTTTACGACAAACGGAACGAAAAAGGCTCCATCATCATGCAGAACCCGTTGCCCGGGGCAAAAGTAAAGCAGGGACGGAACATTTACCTGACCATTGTTGCCCAAAATCCCGAAAAGGTCAAGATGCCCAATTTGAAGAACCTTTCGCTCAGGCAGGCACTGGTAACGCTGGAAGCCAGCGATCTACCAGTGGAAAGGCTGGAATATGTGGAGTACTTTGCCCGCAATGCTGTGGTCGACCAGCTGGTAAAGGGCGAACCGGTTGAGCCCGACAGCGAAATTGCCAAGGGCACACCCGTTACCCTGGAGGTTGGCAAAGGCCGGGTGGAAGCCAGCGTACCGCTGCCCCTGCTCATTGCCATGCGGCCGCAAGAGGCCAGAAGAGCTTTGCACAACGCCTCGCTGAACCTGGGACGCGAATACTACCTCGACGACCAAAACCCGGACAACGCCAGGGTTTTTAAAACAAAGCCCGAAGCCCTCACCAAAGATATGCTGAAACTGGGTCAGAAAGTGGATGTATGGTACCGTTCCGACAAACAGTTCGACTTTGAGAGTTATTTGCAACAGTTTAAGCAGGACACCGTAGCCATCGACACGACGAGTTACAAATTCAGGATTGCAGAAGAAGATGAAGGCTTTTAAATACATATTTGCAACGCTTTTGGTTTTGCCGGCCGTGATGGGTTCAGCCCAGGAGATTGTTTCGGGTTTAAGTTTCAACGAGGCTGTAGCCCGTGAAGCAGCCCGGGTCGCCGCCATTCGGAAAGCCGGCGAAGCCGCAACCCGGGAGCCTGTCCTGCTGATGCTTCCCTTTTTCGATGACTTCACCACCTCCGGCATTTATCCCGACCAACAAAAATGGATGGACAGCAAAGTATTTGTCAACAAAGACTTTCCTTTTTTTCCGGTCAACATGGGCGCCGCCACTTTCGATGCGCTGGACAGCACCGGAAAAGTGTATTCCAACGCCGACTGGGTACCTTTTGAAGCGGACTTTCTGACCTCCCACCCCATCCGGCTCGACTCCGTTTTCGATCCGGTTGTGCGCCCCCTCAGCCCTGCCGACTCGCTCTACCTCAGCTTTTTTTACCAGCCACAGGGTTACGGCCGCAAGCCCGAACCTCAGGACACCCTCATCCTTGAGTTCAGCTACCTGGGGGATACAACTTTTGTTTATTACGACACCGTATTGGTGCCGCTGAACGAAATTCTTTCAAGTCCCCTGGACACGATTTACTCCGGCGATACCATTTGGGTTCCCGAAGGCTACGGATGCAACCCGGAGCTGTACAAAGTCAGTTTCACCACCTACAGTTGGGAAGACTGGGTCTGGCTGCCCTGCGATTCGGTCATGCTTCCGGTCACGCAATGGGAGAAGGTCTGGCAGGTGGACGGCCTTTCCCTGCAGGAATTCATCCAGGAAAACAACCGTTATTTTGTTCAGGTGATGATCCCGGTGAAAGACCCCAAATATTTTTACAAAGAATTCCATTTCCGTTTCCGTAACTATGCCACCATCGCCAACGAGGTCATCCCTTCTTTCCAGGGCAACGACGACCAGTGGAATGTGGACTACATTTATCTCGATTACAACCGTGACAGGGGCGACACGACCTACAAGGTCCTTACCTTCTCGCAAAGGGCGCCATCATTCTTGAAAAATTACCAGGTTATCCCTTACAAACAGTACCTGGCCGACCCGTTTAACTCAATGCGTCAGGACTTTCCCATGTTCATTGTCAATCTCGACAAACCCAGCGAAACACATGATGCCAGTTACCTTTACAAGGTCAACGAGGTGGATGGTGATTTCAGCTACTGGTACGACGGCGGCACCTGCAACCTGGCTCCCTTTTACCCCGGTAACCGTTTTCAGGACACCCTTTCGTGCCGCGAGCATGCCAAGCCTGACGTCAAGTCACTCTTCCCCCTGAACTTCAACAAAGACACGGCTTCGTTCATCATCCGGCATTACATCAGCGATTCATCGGACGTGAATATCATCGTTGACTCGGCCATTTACCACCAGGGTTTTTACAATTATTATGCTTACGACGACGGGACGCCCGAGGCCGGTTACGGTATTGAAAACGCGGGAGCGATGATGGCTTACCGATTTACGGTGAGCGTACCCGATACCCTGTACGGCGTGCAAATGTACTTTAACCGCACCCTTGACAACGCCAACCAGAAACCCTTCGACCTGATGGTCTGGCGCGACAACAACGGCAAGCCCGGCGATGTGGCCTACGTGATGGAAAACCAGGAGCCCAAATGGGTGGACAAAGGGCTGTACCGTTTTTACCCTTACATTTTCGAGGAGCCCGTCGTGGTTTCCGGCATCTTTTATGTAGGCTGGATGCAATATGAAAACGGCAGCCTGAACATCGGTTTCGATGCCAACAACAACCACGCAGAAAACATCTTCTACTACGCCGAAAACCAGTGGTACACCAGTGACCGCAAGGGATCGCTGCTGATACGCCCGATGGTGGGCAGCGATCTGGTACTCGGAGAAGAAGAACTGCAGGCTGCAACAACCACCGGCGAATTGCATATTTTTCCCAACCCGGCACGGGATTATTTCAGGATTGACCGTCAGCAGTTGGACGCGAATCCCGGTGCCGTGCTGACCGTCCATAATCTTTTCGGAGAAAAATTATTTGAAAGCAGTGCCCGCACTGCACAACAAATTGATGTAAGTAGCCTGGCGCAGGGTTTGTACCTTGTCAGGCTTGCCGGCAGCGAAAAGGTACTGACTGCAAAACTGCTTATCAGCAAATAGCGATGGTAGAAAAACCCGACACCCACGAAGAAGGCAATCTGCTTTACGAGCACCACCGCGTGGTGGTTGACCCGGGCCAGGAACCCATGCGCATCGACAAGTTTCTGTACCACCGCATCCTGAATGTTTCGCGCAGCAAAATCCAAATGGCAGCCAAAGCCGGCAGTGTACTGGTGAACGACAAACCGGTCAAGCCCAATTACATCATCCGACCGAAGGATGTCATTTCGGTGGTGTTGGCACACCCGCCGCGCGAAGTTGAAATCCTGCCCGAAGAGCTTCCCCTTCAGATTGTTTACGAAGACGATGACGTGATCGTTGTTAACAAGCAAGCCGGACTGGTGGTCCATCCCGCCCATGGCAATTACACGGGAACCCTGCTCAATGGCCTGGCACATTACTTTCAAACCACCCAGGAAGGCAAGGTGGCAAACGGTTTCGGATACCTGGTACACCGCATCGACAAAGACACCAGCGGGCTGATGGTGGTCACCAAAAACGAAGAGGCCCAAGGCAAACTGGCCAAACAGTTTTACGTTCACACCGTGGAACGCGCCTATCACGCACTGCTGTGGGGTGAGCCCTCCGAAGAGGCGGGAACCATCACCGGCCACATCGGACGCAGCTTAAAAGACCGCCGGATGATGACGGTTTTCCCCGACGGGGAATACGGCAAGGATGCAGTGACCCATTATCGCATTTTGAAAAAATTCGGTTACGTAACCCTGGTGGAATGCCGCCTGGAGACGGGCAGGACCCACCAGATCAGGGCGCATTTTAAATACATCGGCCACCCGCTTTTTAATGACGAGCGTTACGGCGGCAGCCAGATACTGAAGGGCACCACCTTTACAAAGTACAAGCAGTTTGTGCAGAACTGTTTCAAGCTCATCCCGCGTCAGGCCCTGCACGCCCGTACGCTGGGGTTCACCCATCCGTCCACGGGAAAAGAACTGAGTTTTACTTCGGACTACCCGGATGACCTGGCTCAGGTGCTAGACAAGTGGGAAAAGTACACTTACCAAAGGGAGTTGGGAGAAGATTAAAAACCACCCGCACCAGCTTCAGGTTTGCGCTCCGGAAGCGGAGAAAAGCCTACTTTGACACGATCACCTTCACCACCCGGGTATTCCCGTTACTCACGATGCGCAACAGGTACATGCCCCGCCTCAGGGTGCTCAGGTCAACAACAAGTCCGGCACCATCGTCGGTGGCTTTGGCAAAAAAGTTGATCTTCCTGCCCGTGATGTCGTAGGCGTAAATCGTGGCGTTTTCCAGGTCAGCGCCCTCTTTGCCGAAAAAGATAATTGCCTTGCCGCTGGTAGGATTGGGAAAGACACCCGGTGTTACCTTGATGAAAGCTTTTTTAAGCTTAACGTCCGTGTCTTCCGAATTGTTGGTAATGGTCAGTTTTACGTCGAAACTGCCAACTGACCCGTAACGTACCGGCGGCGGTATTTCACCGGTGTAGGTGCCGGGGTCACCTCCCGGGAACAGCCACTGGTACCGGACGATGTTACCACTGGAATTGCTGTTGAACACCACCGCCTCGCCCGGCGTGATCCACTCTGCATCAGCAGAAAAGTCAGCATAAAAACCTGCCGTATCGAAATCAGTACCTTTCAGACTTAGCACGCCGGTATTGGCGGGATCGAGCCAGTATTTCAACTGCCGGGTGGAATCATCACCGTTGGAAGTCCATGAATAACTGAACTTGCCGTAAAAATCAGGCTGGCCCGGAGACGAACAGGAAGCCTGTCCGCCGGTAAGGCTGCCGACGATATTTCCCGAAGCATCAAAAAGGGGCGAACCCGAGGAACCTGCCTCGGTAACGCCATAACCGCTTTGGGTTTCTGTCCAGTTTACCTTCCAGTAATTGCCGCTCTCATCCGGGCTGGTGTTGTTGTAATAGGTGGAAACAACCGGCTCGCTGTAGGTGGAAACCATTTTTATGTCACCTTCGGGATGGCTGATGCACACACCCGAGGGCGAAGCCTCACCAGAACGGTCCCAGCCGTTGTACCAGGGGAAGAAGTCACCGGGCATGTTCCCTGTTATCAACAGCAATTTGAAATCGCTGCCCGTATTGGTGTTGTCAAGGCTTTTGGCCAGCAGTCTGGCGCCGGTCAGCCTGACGCTTTCGGGTTCAAAAAGGGTCTGTCGCAGTCGGCTGCTTCAAAGTCAAAATAAAAGCGCCATGCGGCGTAGTCCGATTCGCTGGCCGACTGACCGCAGTGATTGGCCGTGAGGAAAAGCGGTCGCCTGTCGCCGGCCGTGTTGTTCACCAAAGAACCGGAGCACCACCACAGGCCGTTTCCTTCCTTCACCAGTACCCGCGCCACACCCCGTTTTTCGTCTTGCCAGTCGTCACCTTCGGGACAATTTACTGGCACTTCGCAAGTACCGGCATCGCCGAAATCACGACCGCCGTCAAGGTTTTCCAACACGCCCAGTTCGGCCAGTGCAAAAGGAAGTTCCGGACCGGGCCGGACGGTATTCAACTCAACAATGATGATGTTTCCCGGTAAAAATCCGGTTACCAGGAATTTAGAGTTGTCAGCCGCAGTAAACGGTCCTTCAATGACAGATGTGTCGCCACTGTAAACAAAGAGGCGATCACCCCTGGCCAGTTCAAGATTTTCAAAGTAAAGGTTGATGCTTCCGGCAGGCAGGTACTGCAAACGTATCCGCCAGAGAAAGCGTCCGGAATCCGTACCTGACCACTGCCCCTGCTGCTCCACACGGTCTCCCGGAGGAATGGTATAGCCGGCCCACAGAGGGGTGGGAGCTTCAGCTGCAGGAGGGCGTTCAACCGGTTGTTGTTTAATCTCAACCAATGGAACACGGCTTCCATCCTCCCTGCCAAAACCGTCCGGCAACAATTTACTGCCCCTTTGTGCAGTGGCTGACAAACCGGAAATAAACAGCAAAAAAATAGCAGGATGTTTTTCATGGTTGGAAAAAACTTTGACAACAAAAATAAGGAATTCGCCTTTACTTCGTCTAATACAAAAAAGTCCTTCGGCCTTTCCGGCCCGGAGGCAGGAAAACTGTTTTCGGACAGCACTTTCTTAAATGGCGCTTTTCCGGCACAACTTTTTTAAAAGTGTTGCGTTTAGAAAAAAATATTCATTAAAAACCATTTGCTTTTGTCACGTTTCAAAACTTCTTTTCTCCTTCCGGCTTCCTTTATCTTCATCTTGCTGCCGGGCGCTTTTCGTTCCGCCGACCAAACCGGCACTGTAACTAAATACGGCTTCATTGGCACCGATGGCGAAACGTCATCATGCAGACTAACCGAGCAGGGTCCCGTCATCGAGTGGCGAAGTGATTCCAGGCTGAAATACAGCGACTTCAAAGCTGAAGACAAAGGGAGTCCGGGCTTTGCCATTGCCACTACTTCCAGCGCTTTCGGATACAGCATCACCGATACCGATGGCGATATCTCAGGAAGTATTTACGTCCGCTTTTACTGCGAGGAGTCCTGGTGGAATCCGAATTTCAGGTTGGACGAAGTGCTTGATCACGAACAACTGCATTTTGATATTTGTGAATTGTTTGGCCGGAAGCTATACAAAGAAGTACTCACTCTTCGCAGTATGGGAAGCCTCAACAAAAAGGCCATGCACCGTCTGCACCGAAAACTGGAAAAGCAGTACGGCAATTACCAGGACCTTTATGACAAGCAAACCGACCACAGTACCAATGGGGATGCCCAGCGGAAGTGGAATAAAAAAATCAAAGACGAATTGGAAGCATTGTCGGCTTATGCCGATTACCATCGGTTTTAAACCGCCCGGGTTTATATCGCAAAAACCGGCACAGACACCACAGGTGCAGCG
>JAJRWG010000269.1 GCA_024276895.1 Bacteroidota bacterium | reverse complement strand
ATTTTACCCTGACCGTCGAATATCAAAACACCTTCAACACGCAATACCGCAACGCTTTTATCGCAGGCTTTGAAACCGTTTTCTGGAAGATACTGGCCTTGCGACTGGGCTATTTCACGCAATCGGTAGATGACATTGGTTTTGAAAACAACCGAAGCCGGATTTCCGATTTTACTTATGGCTTCGGGGCCATTGTTCCTTTAAACAGCCTTACAAACGAAAAAGTACCCTTAAGGGTACATCTCGACTATGTAAGTCTGAAACCACCCTCTTATGTTTACGAGGGGAAACGTGTACCCAATATGCGGACATTCACCTTGCGCGTTGTCTGGACACTCAAAAACCAAAGCCCGGCAGAAAGTAACTAACGCCATTAAACAATATTTAATTTGAAATAAAAAACCATGAGAAAAAGGAAACGTTTAACACATATAATCTTCATAATCTTCATTTTTGCTTTACTGCTCACCGGTAAGGATCAGCAGGCACAAAGCTATTACGGTTACCAGACCATCGGGAAACACACTTTCCTGTTTTCGCTGATTTGGCAGGGTGAACCCAAAATCGGTTTCGGTTACATCAACCGTATCTATTCCGGGAAAACTTTTAATGATTTGCAAGTTGAGCTGAGGTTTCCGCTCAGGAACATTTACCGCTTCAGTGATTATGAAGCCATCGCAGGTATTTACAAACCGCTTTCCTACAGCAGGGCCTTTGCAGGAGTCGGGGGGCATTTCAGATGGGAAAGCAATAAGCAGGGAGGACAGCGGGTTTCCAAACTCAGCCTGGCCGTTACGGCCATACCTTCTTATGTTTACGCCGCCGACATTAACGATGGCATTTACGGAACAGTTGGCATAAGGCTGACCTATGCGCCGGTTATTTTTGCCACAACGGGTAAGGACAACTGGAATTTCTTTCCCCAACACAAGTTTGAAGGCGGCCTGCATTTCGACATGCACATTGAACGCACACTGGGACTGGCCATTAACGCGAACACATCCTATTACATAAACAGCAAAAAATCTTTCCTTGAGGAAGTTGAAAACTGGGAAATTGAAGGCGATTTTTATATGGGTGCTACTTATTTCCTGGACAGGAATTGATGCCGTCAGCTTGATGTCCGGGATGCCAGGGGCGGGAATCACCGTGTTGATTCCCTGAACAATTCTCTTAAAATATGAACTCCATAAACATGAACTCCATGAAATCAAAAACCATCTTTATTGCAATCACCAGCCTGTTGGTGGTAATCGCTCTGGTATTTCAATCCTGTAAAAAAGACGAGCCGGCAAACCAAAACCCGACCGGCACCATTACATCGCCAACCCACGGACAGCAAATAACAATAGGTGAAACGGTTGCAATTTCAGTCAATGCCACCGACAGCGACGGAAGCATTACCGAAGTCAGCTTTTTCGTTGACAATGCAAGCAAAGCTACCGTTACAAGTCCGCCTTTTGTTTACAACTGGAATACAAATACCGAAAGCGCCGGAAGCCATGCCATAAAGGCTACTGTTACTGACAATAACGGGGGCAGTGATTCTGATGAGATTTCAGTTGAACTGCTCGAAGCCGGGGGCTGGAGCAAAGGTACTTATACTGACCCCCGGGATGGCAAAACCTATGGAACAATTACAAATGGTGAACAGAGCTGGTTTTCCGGGAACCTCGATTTTGACACAACCGGCTCGATGAGGGCCCGGGGCAGCAATGCCAGTGGCAGATATTATACCTGGCAGTCAGCGCGTTCAGCCTGTCCCGCCGGTTGGCACCTGCCCAGTGACGATGAATGGAAAGCGCTGGAAATGGAGTTATTCATGCTTCAATCACAGGCCGATGGAATCGGCTGGCGGGGTACAGTACAGGGCTGGTGGTTGAAAAGCAAAGAGGGGTGGACAAGCTTTGGAAACGGAACCGACCGCATTGGCTTCACCGCACTCCCTGACGGATACATGTCTATGGATGGAGAAATAATAATTGAGAAAGACACAAGCGCGGTGTTTTGGACAGCTACCCCTCATGGTTCCGTGGAGGCTGCCTGGTACCGCCAATTACGCTACACCGCAGACAGGATACGCCGCAGTTCCACCTTTACCGATGCCAGGTTTAGTGTCAGGTGTGTGAAAAATGATGAACGAAAGCCGGAATAACTTATCCTCCTACGAATCCCGGTCTTCAATTTCAGCTTCAATCTGTTCCATCAGAGATACAATCTCCCGGGCGATGGTTTCATACAATCCAACCATAAACCTGAACCATTCGCGACTAAGCTTGATGCTTTCCCTGAATTCGTGGTTCCCGGCCAGGGCTTCCTTGTCAACCGGCCTGGCACTTACATAAAGCTTGTCGGTTACAATGTTGCTGATCACAAGCGGAATGACTTTTTCCGATTGAATGGAATAAATCACATCTTCCATTTTCTTAAGAAAAACGTAACTGACGGCGTAAAGTTCTGTTATTTTAATGCGCAGGCTGTCGTTTTCGATGATGTGAAACCCGAAAGATTTCAAATTTTCATAGGAAGAATTATTGACATCCAGGATGGTGGTTAAAGTCAGGTTGGCATAATAAAAATTTAAGCTGTCGTGATAACTTTCCGGGTTTGACAGGTTTTCAAGAACACGCTCGTTAGCACGCAGGCTCATTGTGTTGAGTTGGATGTTTTCCCGGATATCATGCAGATCGGAACGGAGATTTTTCTTCATTTCTTTCAGTATGGCAGTTTCTTCGGCGCGGGTAATTTTATCGCTGTTCCAGTTATCGATGCTGAGCGCAATCAAAATACCGATCACGATGAGTACAATTTCCCCGATCACGTAAATCAGGTATTTTGTGAATTTATTGTCCGCCACAAGCTTCCGGCGGATTTTTCTCATGAATAGAATCATAGCTTGAAACAGTTTTAACAATTGGTATCAGGTATGTTTTTTCCATATGATGAAAGTGCCAATCCCTAACAAAGCAAGGATGACGAATGCCCAGAATGACCTGTTCCCGGAAGCGGAAACAGCGACAGGGCCGGTATCGCCAATAAGGATCAGGCCGGCCCAGTATTTGGGCGACAAGGACCTGCCTGCTTCCGTTTTCAGGT
This sequence comes from Bacteroidota bacterium, assembly GCA_024276895.1. Classification (GTDB taxonomy): domain Bacteria; phylum Bacteroidota; class Bacteroidia; order Bacteroidales; family F082; genus B6-G9. The sequence goes on along the minus strand of JAJRWG010000269.1, from coordinate 8,787 downwards.
AGTGCAACTTGGCCTGTTGCAGGGCCTTGTTTTTCGGAAAACCGTCAGACAACCGGTCATAGAATATTTTGACAATTTTTGAACTCGATTTTTCATCAATTTTCCAGAGACTTGTCAGCATGCTTTCGCTGCCGGCGTAGTGAAAAGCGTGTGCCAGCGAGATCATGCCTTCGCCCGGCTGCCAGGTGGGCTTGCCCGTTTCGCAGGCGGTGAGGATGGCCAGGTTGGACGACAGGTTGCAATTGTAAATCTCGTACACAAACAGGGAATTGTCTTCGCCGGTTTTGGACGCTTCCAGGGGTTTGGCAAAAACCAGTCGCGACAATTCGGGGCTTAAATTGTTGGACTCGGCATGGGTGCCGATGTGGATGATCTTGTGTTCGCCGGCACTGTTGACAAAGACCTGCTTCGTCGATTGCCCGTTCAGAAACGATTTGCCGTCAAACAAACGTGCCGATGTTTTGGCCAGGTCCAGACTGAATGGCTGGGGCAGCAGGGTCAGGTAGGTCTTGTCCAGCGCCAGCGAGTCGGTAATTGAAATCTTGTAATCCTCCTTCATTTTATCGTTGAACTCCGGCACGAAGGCGACAAAATTTTCGTTAAAATCCTGCTGTTCCCGGTGCCAGTGAAGCAACAGCAAACTGTAGTTGTAAGAAATGGCATGCCGGGCAAGCAGACTGTTTGTGGCCAGGCCGGTAAATGATTTAAGGGGCAGGGGTGTCAACACCTCAAAGTTTAAATTGAACAACTCCCTGTCGGGGATGATGATGACATTTTCAGTCTGCACAAGACTTTCAAAAGGTTCCCACAACATCTGGTAGAGCCGGTGAAGGGCAGCGGAAACTTTTTCGAAAGAAAGCGAATCACCGGATGCGCTGGCAATCCGGGCAGCAAGCTCATCCTGCTTTAATCTGAAAATGCGTTTGCCGTGGCTGTTGAGCACCAGGGCGTACAGACTGTCGCCGACAAAAACATACCTGACGACCGTAAAATCTTCCGGCACCTTCGGCCAGATGTTCTCGTCCGGTTCCGTGATGGTGGCGTACTGCAATTTGTAGTAGTCGGGATAATTTGTGCGCAGCATGTTCACGAAGTTTCCCCATTGGTCATTGGCTTCAAAAAAAGCGTCCATGTTTTTCTGCCCGTTCAGTACACCGCGCAGGGCCGATTTCAGCTCTTTTTCCCTGGCCAGTATTTCCCCGGGTACATTTTTGTAAGACATGGATACCTGCGTGCTGAGGCGTGACCGGATCCGGTTGTACAGACCAGATTCGTGCGTGGCAAAAACCACATTCAGGTATTGTTCGTCACCGGTAAGCATGAACAGTTCCATGGCCAGGCGTTTGGCAAACTCGAAAGTGCTGTTGTTGTCGGCAATCAGGATGGAAAGGTCGTCACCCACGTAGGGCTTCCTTCGTTCCAGAATGGCAATGGCATCCCGGATTTCAGCAAGCGCCTTCTTTAAGAAAACCGTATCGCCTCCGTCGTGCAGACGGTATTCCGACCTGAGCTTCAGCAAAACGGCCTGAGGTTTTTCGAAAACGATGAAAGTGGAATCCAGTGCTGTTTTTCCCGTGAACATGCGGTCTTTCAAAAGATGCAGCGCTTCGGTGCTTTTCACCAAAGCCCGTTCGTAATCGCCTAAAACATAGTAAATTTCACCCAGGTTCAGCACCTGCTGGAACTCGAACAGGGTTTTCTCCCCCTGGTTCTCCACAATGTAATCGTAGGTTTTGCCGGCCATGCCCAGGGCTTTTTCCCGGTCCCCGTTCTTTGCATAAAAATAGGAAGCCCTGATGATGAATTCCAGGTAAATCTCGTCGTAAGCGCCCTGCAGGGCTTTGTCGTAAAGGATTTTGGCCTGTTCGTAATACCTTGCTGCAGTTGCTGTTCTCCCCAATGCCTCGTTTACCGTGGCTTTGTAATAATGCGCATCGGCATCCCAAAAATAAAATGCCCCGGGGATGCTTTCGATGTGGGCGATGCCTGCGTCGAGATATTCATCGGCAAGTTTGTATTCATTTAAGGCGAGGTAAATTTGTCCCAGAAGAATTTTCGATTTAAACAAGGCCGGGTTGCCGGCATCGTAATATTTCTGTTTTTCCTTGTAGGCATACCACAGCAGATCTAGGGTTTTTTGAAAATCGCCCAGGTCTTTGAAAATACCCGCATAATTTTCGATGGCCTGGTAATAGGAGGTTTTTCCCGATTCTTTTTTTACATCCGGCGCATCCGAGCGGAAAAAAGCATCCCAGTAACGAATCACTTTTTTCATGACTTCCAGCGCTTTTGCCGTGTTGCCCTGGCTGCTGTAAATGGCGGCAATATTGTTGTTCAGCATGGCCGGCCTGAAGTATTTGTTCATGGGTGTTTGAGGCAACACTTTCAACGTGGAATCCGCCAGTTGATAATAGTACAAGGCGCTGTCGATCTTTGATGAAAACCACATCATCCCGCCCAGCGAATTGTAGGTGATGTATAAACTCACCTTGTCGGAAGCCGGGTCGGATTCATAGTACTCCAGGGCTTTCCGGTGATGGTACAAGGCCCGGTTCAGGTTGCCCGTGTTTTTTGAATAGGTACCCAGATTGCTGTGGACAAGCCCGAATTCCGCACCCGTGGCACCTTTCATCGCAGCAGTGTATTAGAGCACTTTGATGTTGCTTTCCAGGGCCTTTTCCGGATTGCCGATCAGGTTGTAAAACGAACCCAGTTCCAGGTACAACTGCCGCAACGAACGCGGTGAACGGATGGACGCTTCGATTTCATCGGAGAAACGGGTAACCGCTTTCGTTGCTGCTTCGGCATTGTTCAATTTAAGTTTTACTTTCCCCAGGTAGTAAATGTAGTCGATCAGTGAATCGGTGAGTTGTTTCGATTTCAGTTCGGCGATTTGCCGTTGCAGTGCCGAATCGGCTTTTGCGTACGCTTTGCTGCTCAAATATTTATCGATAAGTTTTGTCCCGGACAATTGCGTTTCGCTTCCAAAACCGCTTTGAAAAGTAAAGAGGCACAGCAGAAATATTATTTGTCTTTTTAAAATCATTTACGCCAAAATGTTTTTTGAACCGGGAAATTTTGTGTTGGCTGAAAAACGAAACCCTATTGTTTGACAACCCTTATCATGCCTGTACTTTCGTCCGGTGTGATGAGCTGAACAAAATACAATCCGGCAGCACCGGCAATGGTAAAACCAACCGGCCCGTTTCCGGGGTATTTTTTGTCGAACAGCTTTCGGCCGAACATATCGTACACAATCAAAGTTAAGTCCGTGTAGTTTTTTTCCGGCTCAAGGGTGTATCGACCTTTTCCCGGATTTGGAAAAACCCGTGCCGAAACAAGATCATGCTCTGCAACATCAAGCGTACCTTCTATGGCCTGAAGGGCGTCTAATTTTCCATAACCCCAGGTGTTGTTCGGAACGCTGCCGGTATTCACATCCTGTGTGCACGCCTGCTGAAGCATCCCTTTTATTTCCGAAGGGGTGAGGTCCGGTTTCGATTCAAGCATCAGGGCAATGATCCCGGTGGCAATGGGCGCCGCGGCGCTGACGGCATTTTGAATCCCGTAGAATCCCCCGCTGTTTTGGAGGATGTTAAAATCGAAATTGCTGTAATAGGTGTTCGGACTGTAGGCTGCATGGCACACTTCCCCCGGGAGCACAAAGTCAATGCCCTGTCTGTCGTCCTGCGTCGGGCCTGAGCTTGAACCCGTCCATATCTCGCCGGCTTCACCCTGACCCGTTATATCTCTGAATACTCCGTTCACATCCACCCAGTCATTTTGCACGACATAATCTCCAGGTGCAATCAACAAATCAGCGCTGGCGTAATCATTGATGCTGCCTTCCGGACTCACATAAGTCAGAAACCTGTTGTCATTGTAGTACCTTGACGGGTTAAGAGTCGCATGAAACCCGCCCTTGTTTATCTGTGTTCCTTCAAGAATGACTTTGTAGATTCCGGTTTCTCCACTAAAATCGATCAACAACTCCCGTCGATCCGATGTCGCTTGAAAGAATTCCACGTCAGCGCCCCTGTGTCCGATAAAGATACCGTTCAATGTCTGATCTTCCACGCCCGACGGGCCTGCAGGCGCATTGAAAGGGCCTTCGACAATCCCGTTGGGCCGCTCAATACTAACGGTAAACCGGTCATCCTCACTGTACCACAAATCAAACCGGAGGTTTCCCGTTTCGCCTTTGTTAACCTCAATTTCAATGGTTTCGTTTTGCGAAATAGTGCCGGAGGCATGATTGTCGGCACCGCCGTCATCGCCCACACCGCACACAAACGGATTTCCCGCCTGGACGAATTCATCGATTCTTCTGCAAATCAGACTGGTTCCGTCGGTGGGGCCGCCGATGGAGCCAATGTTCATCAGGGTAACGGATGGCATGCCGAGTTCCTCAATTTTGTCCTTGGCGAATTGCAAGGCAATGGGGATGTAAGCCGGCTTAAAAAAACCGGTCTGTCCCGGCTGGTCATCAAAAGGAGGAAAGGGATCGTGGGTTATTTTTATGCTAATCAGCGTTGCTTTCGGTGCAACACCCTGAAATTCCAGGCCTTCGGTTCCGGTGCCGTTCCCACAGGCAATCCCTGTGGTGGCCGTGCCATGTCCGTAACGGTCCGTCGAAAGCGGCGGGGCATTGTTTTCGATCGCTTGGTTTATTTGTTCGGCCGTAAAAATGGTTCCCACGCCATAAGGGTTGTCCGGATCATTTGCGCCGGTGGGATCAATCATGTCGTAAATGTAGGCAAGCCGTGTCCGGCCTTCATCGTCCAAAAAATCAGGATGGCTGTAATCGATGCCACGATCAATCATGACGATCAATACGCCTTCACCCGATAATTGATATGAATTGTAAACTTCATCCAGCCGGGTCTCAAGGCGGGAAGGAATACCCTGACTCATTGATAAATGCGAGAAGGAAAGTGCTAAAAAAAGAAAAATAGAAGTCCTCATAGTCAATCAATTTTTGTTAATCGTTTAGTTATCCCGGAAGAACCGATGAACGGTACCGGTTATTTTGTTCCGGAAATTTCCCCGGCAATTACGCGGCTGTTTTCCAGATTACTTTTCCCAAAAGAACGGACTGCCTCTTCAGGCCTGCCTTCTTTCAATTGCGCCATCCCCAGATAGTACCATGCCTCATCAATGAAAGCGCTGTTTTGAATTGTTACGGCTTTCGACAGAAAGTCAATGGCTTTTCCGGCTTCACCTTTTGCCAGCCAGGAAAGCCCGAGGTAAAAATTCAAAGTGTCGTTTTCCGGTTTCTCCTTTACCAACGGCTCCCAGCGGTTGATGGCTTCGCTGTATTTTCCCTGTTTGTAATCGACCATGCCGCGGTAGAATTCGTAATCGGATGCGGTACTCATGGGTGTCACCAATCCGGGGGCAGGCTTGAAGTACTGCGCAAAAAGTTTTTCTTCAGTGCTTTTTTGGCCTGCCAGCAGCCAGATGGCAAATCCTATTAATAGTGCCACAGAAGCGGCAACGGCATATTTGATGTAAGGGCGGATGGTCTTTGCCGGACGATTCAACAGCATTTCCGCGTGGAAATCATCCAGTTTGTTGCGGAGGGTTTGTTCTTCAACGGCCAGTCGCAGCAAGCTGACTTCTTCCACCCGAAGGTTCAGCTCCTTATCCGTCTTTAAAGAATTTTCAAAAACAGCGCGTTCTTCCCTGTCCATCAAGCCATCCAGATAGCGTTCGATGCGTTCAAATTCTTCCTGTGTTTGGTTTTGCTTCTTCATCTTGTATTTATTTGCCTCGAATACACGAATATGTTTTTTGAAAATAAAATCATCCTGATTATCGCCGGCTTATCAGGTATTCATTTCCTGTGCCAGTCCCCGCAACGCCTGCATGCACCTGTATTTCTTGTTCCGGGTGGAGGCGGCATCCAATTGCAGTTCTTCGGCAATTTCTTTCATTGTTTTTTTCTCGAAATAAAATTTAACAAGCAAGGTTCTGCATGCTTCACCCAGGTTTTCAAATGCTTTCATGGCCAAAGCGAGTCTTGTTTCCCGCTCTGTGACCAGGTTGTCATTTTCCACAACAGACCTTGCCGGATTTGTTTCGCTTACCGTGTGGAAAGAAACCCGTTTTTTATATGCCGGTGATCTTAAATAGTCCATCCATTTATTTTTTGCGATGGTGTATAAATAACCGTTGATTGCCTTTTCATTCCCGGGTGAGAATTTATTATTGTGAACATTTTTCCAAACCGCGATAAACGCTTCCTGAAAAATATCCTTGGCCTGTTCACTTGTTCCGTTGTTTTTAAGGATCATTGTTTCAACCTTTTTGAAATTGTTTTCGTAGAGTGTCCGCAGTGCCGATTCATCGTTAACACGCATGGCATCAACAAAGCGGGAAGAAACAGTGTTTTGGTCTCGAACGGTAAAAGGATTGGCCATCTTTTCATGAAATATGGCTGAAAGATACTGTTTTTGAGCGTGTTTTCTACACCGTCCATTTTACCTTGTTTTTTGATTCTCCTTTATTTATTGGACTTGCGCTTAATTGACAAGGTTTTTTTTTAACAAAACTTTAACATCTTTATTTGGGGAATCATCATTCATCTTTGATACACCGCACACTGAACCCAAAGGAAATATGCTCGGGGTTGCGTTCGACTTCATGTCCCACAAAACTCAACGAACGGCTCCATGAGAGTTCCAGAAAATCATCATATACGGTTGAAGTCCACCAGTAAGCCGAGGCACGCAATCCGAAAAAATCATTATCGCGATTGCCTGCCGGGAGTGCGCTAAACCCGCTGGAATTTGTCGCTCCCGCATTGTATTCGCCCCAGTAATCCGAACCGCTTACTTTCAGTTTTGCGCCAGTATCCGTTCCCCGGGGGCCATCGTCATCTGCCTCGGCCTTGCTCATGCCCAGGTTCATTTCCAGGGTTTTCCACTCCTCATCCGAAGGCAGGTGCCAGCCCGCGGGACAGGCCTGCATGGCTGCGTCCCAGGTGTAAAGCCGGCCGTAAATATCGCCGGTATCGGCATTGTTTTCATACCACCACGAAGCAGCCGTTTCGTAGTTGAGGTTTTCGGCAAACCAGACTTGTTGGTCACCGCTTTTGTAAGTGCCTTCTTTGCCGATGGTAACGATTTGATAGGTCTGCCCGTCACGGGGGTCGGTGAAAGTGTCTTCTGCCGGTGGTGCGGGTGTGTTTTGCTCCTCCTTTTTACATGCGGCAAACAGGAACAACAGTGAAACTGAAAGGAATATCAGATTTTTTAATCTTTTCATGGGAGCCGGGTTTTGATGGTTCTTATTTTTCTTTCTCATACATCGGCCGGATGAGAAAATGTCATCAATAATTCGTGAAACGGGGATTGCCGGACGAATAGGACACTGATCATTATGATCTTTATGATTGGTAAAATACCAAAAGCACAGCCCCATCCTGCCAAAACCTTTATTTTTGCAGCTTAAATTTTTGCAGGCGTTGAAAAAAACAGCATTTACACCACTGGCACTGATTCCGGCACTTTTGACCATCCTTCTGCTCGCCTTTGTGGAATGGAAAGTGAAGATGCCCATGCTTTTACTGGAACGGTTTTTCCCCGGTTGGGGATGGATTGAAGTGCTGGTGCTGGCAGCCTACGCGGCTTTTTTGTTTGACAAACTCCATAACGTCAAAACCTCCGCCCTCTGGCGCCGCAGAAGCTGGACCATCTTTGCCGTTTTCTTTTTTGCGCAGCTTGTTGCCGGGCTTTTGGGCTGCGACAACTGCCTGATGACCGGCAAGCTGCATTTTCCCATTCCCGCCCTCATCATCGAAGGCGCTGTTTACCGCCTGAACATCGGCTTTATGCCCTTGCTTTTTTTATCCACCGTCATTTTGTCTGGGCCGGCCTGGTGCAGCCAGTTGTGTTATTTTGGTGCTTTCGACAACCTGGCGGCCTATTCGCGAAAGATTGGGAACAAACGCATCGTGAATCGCAATGCCATCAAAAACAGCTTTTTTGTACTGATGCTGGCGGGAGCAATCCTGTTGCGGATGTTCAATGCACCTGTGCTCTATGCCATCGTGGGGGCAAGCATCATCGGTGTGACCGGTGTGCTGGTCATCCTGCTTTTTTCGCCACGCAAAGGAAAAATGGTGCACTGTGTGACCTGGTGCCCGGTAGGCACGCTCATCCAGTACCTGAAATTTGTTAACCCCTTCAGGATGGAGATCAACCAGGGCTGTACCGAATGCATGCTGTGTACCATGAAATGTCCTTACGATGCCCTGAACAGGGAAGATATCGCAAACCGGAAACCGGGACTGAGCTGCACCTACTGCGGCGACTGCCTCGACTCCTGCCAGGGAAATCATATTGAATACCGGTTTTTCAGACTTTCCCCCGTAAAATCGCGCAACCTCTGGCTCATTGTAACGGTTACGCTTCATGCTGTTTTCTTGGGGCTGGCCAGGATGTGAACCACCGCCCCGGCATAGTGTCCGACTTTGCCGGGCAAAGTGCCCATCTCCTGATGAACAGGAATTATCTGAAAATGCTCTAATTGACCTAATTGCTCTGATTTCTAAACGAATCCGGAATCCCAGTTTCTAAACCATCCTTTTGATACCAAACATACCCGTTTAAGATTTAGGATTTGGAAATTATTTAGGTCCCAACCGGCCGGCATGAATAATCTCTATTCGACATTAGATTTTTAATCCTTAGCTTAATCCGTACGGACGTCCTGCAGCGGTCAGACATTAGAAATTCCAAGAAGTTTCGACACCGGAAGGTCTGGAATGGTGCTTGTTGCTAT
>JAJRWG010000268.1 GCA_024276895.1 Bacteroidota bacterium | reverse complement strand
TCAGCTTTCCAACTTTCAACCCAACGGGTGGGGAGAGGAGGATTCGAACCTCCGAAGGCTGAGCCAACAGATTTACAGTCTGCCCCGTTTGACCGCTTCGGTATCTCCCCTAAACACTATTTTAAGAACTGAGCCAACAGAGGGATTCGAACCCCCGACCGGCTGATTACAAATCAGCTGCTCTGGCCAACTGAGCTATGTTGGCATTTCTTTCGTTTTCAACAGCCTGTTGCACCCACAATGCTTTGTTAGCAATACTTTCAGAACGAAGCCGATATAAAAAACAGACCTCTCGCGAAAAAGGTCTGCAAAAATATACACTTTAGCTGGAATAACCAAAGATTTCGAAAAAAAAAGCCAATTATTATTTTTTGTGCTTTCTTTTGTATTTTTCAAGCTGTTTTTTTAATGCGTCAACGGCAGTGTCCGTCGCTTCTTCAAAGGTTTTGCTTTGTTTTTTGGCATACAGATCATATCCTTTGATCAGCAGCCTGATTTCAGCAATTTTGTTGTCTTTTGTCTCTGATTGTTCCACTTTCAACGTCACTTCCGAGCCAATAACGCCCTCGAACATGCCCGAAAGTTTTCCAATCTTGCGTTCAATGAAGTTTTCCAACTTGCTGTCGGTCTTAAAATGAACCGAATTGATGTTTACTTTCATGTTAACCTCCTTTTATTTATGTTTTGCCCTTGGATGGGCTTTGTTATATATTTTTCTTAACTGTTCAATGGTAGTGTGGGTGTAAATCTGGGTGGCCGACAGGCTGGCGTGGCCCATCAGTTCTTTGATGGAATTCAGGTCGGCACCATTGTTGAGTAAATGTGTGGCAAAACTGTGCCTCAATACATGCGGACTCCTGCGGGCGGCGCTTAATCCTTTCAGTTCATTGCTGACGATGCGGTAAATGAATCTGGGATATGCTTCTTCCCCTTTATTCGTTACGATTAAGAAGGGTGTTGCCACTTTGAAAGTTTCTTCTTTTAAATCAAGATACTTTTGCAATTGTTCCATCATCTTATTTGATAACGGGATGATTCTTTCTTTATTGCGCTTGCCTTTCACTTTCAGGCTGCGGTTCGAAAAATCAATGGATGAGTCCTGCAAACCAATCAGTTCGCTGCGCCGCATGCCCGTGGAGTACAAAAGATCGATGATGAGCTTGTTTCTGAAGGATGGAAAATCGTCGGTGTTGTTTTCGCTGTTCAAATAGGTGTTGATCTGTTCCTCGGCCACCACCACGGGCAACAGTTTGGCTTTTTTCAGGGCGCTGATGTTCCCGGCAGGATTGTTTTTGATTGCACCTATTATAATAAGGTGCCGGTAAAAAGAATTCAGGGTGCTGATTTTACGGTTCACCGTGCGGGCGGAATAACCATCATCCATCAAACTCACTACCCACGAGCGGACCATTTCAGGGGTGGCCATTGCAAGATCGTCCAGGGCGAAGTCCGTGCTCAGAAAGTCCGCGAAGTGCTGAAGGTCGTTTCGGTAAGCTGTTTGGGTGTGTTTCGAATACCTTTTTTCGGCAGAAATATATTGTAGAAAACCGTCGATTGCAGCGTACATAAAAAAAGAAGAAATTCCGATTCAAATATAGTAAAAAATACCATTGAATCAAAACTTCTTCTTAAAGATCCCTGTTCGGGCCCGCTTACAAGCCTTGTTCGGTTTGTCGAAGTTGCTGGATGTAAATGGCCTTCAGGCGCTGCTCTCTTCTTCTGACCGACGGTTTTGTGAACCGCTGGCGCGAGCGCAACTCCCTCATAGAACCTGTTTTTTCAAACTTCCGCTTAAACTTCTTCAGGGCCCTGTCGATGTTTTCACCTTCTTTTACGGGAATAATGATCATCGCTAATACCTCTTTCTTTTTAAAAGTTAATAAATAGGGGCTGCAAAAGTAGAAAAAATATTGAAATCCAAAATATAAGCCGGAAACTTTATTTTTTCATGTGCTCATACAAAAAATCCGTCATCTTCCTGTACAAATGGTAGCGGGTGTTGCCGCCGTAAATGCCGTGGTTTTTGTTGGGATAGACCATCAGGTCGAACTGCTTGTTGGCTTTCACCAGGGCGGTGATCAGGTCCATGGTGTTTTGAAAATGGACGTTGTCGTCGGCACTGCCGTGGATGAGCAGGTAGTTGCCCCTGAGCTTGTCCACGTGGTTGATGGGCGAGTTGGTATCGTAACCTTCGGGGTTTTCCTGCGGGGTGCGCATGAAACGCTCGGTGTAAATGTTGTCGTAGTAGCGCCAGTTGGTGACCGGTGCCACGGCAATGGCGGTGCTGAAATAATCCGCTCCCTGAAACAGCGCGTTGCTGGCCATGAAGCCGCCGTAGCTCCAGCCGAAGATACCGATGCGGTCTTTGTCAACGTAAGGAAGGCTGCCCAGGTATTTTGCCGTTTCGATGTAATCGAGGGTTTCGTACTTGCCGAGCTGGAGGTAGGTCATTTTTTTGAACTCCTCACCGCGTGAGCCGGTGCCCCGGTTGTCCACTGAAACCACGATAAAGCCCTGTTGTGCCAGCATTTCGTACCAAAAATAATTGAAGTAGCCGAAGGAATTCAGAACGGTTTGTGCGCCCGGTCCCCCGTAAATGGTGAGCAGCACGGGATACTGTTTGGCCGTGTCGAAATCGGGCGGGTAAATGGCCCAGGCATTGAGGCTGAGCTGCGTGCTGTCGGGCAGGATGAATTCCGGAGATTCAATCACGAAAAAAAACTTCTCGCTCAGCCTGTAGCCCTGCATTTTGTTGCGCAACTTGCTGTTGTCTTCGAGGGTGCGGACAGGCTTGCCGCTGGACTGGTTGACCGTGATCACAGGTGGGGTATTGGCATCGCTCCAGGTGTTGATAAAATATTTGTAATTGCTGCTGAAAGCGGCGCTGTTGGTGCCTTCGTGTTCCGAAATTCTGGTGCGTTTGCCTTTCAGGTCGAGCATGTAAATGTCGCGGTTGAGGGGCGAATTTTCAGCCGATTGGTAAAAGACCCTTTTCTTTTTGGCATCGTAGCCGTACACCCTGGTGATGTCCCAGGGGCCTGAGGTGAGTTGCCTGGCCAGGCTGCCGTCCATGTTGAACAGGTAAATGTGCTTGTAGCCGTCCATCTCGGAAGTGAACAGGAATTGTTTGTTGCCCGGAAGGAAAAACAGGTTGTCTTCGATGTCGATGTAGTATTTGTTGTCTTCGCTGTACATGATGCGGCTATCGCCGGTGGTGGCGTCGGCCAGCAGGATGTCGAGGTGGTTTTGCAGGCGGTTGAGGCGCTGGATGGAAAGCACGTTGGCGTCCTGCGTCCACTTGATGCGGGGGATGTACTGGTCGGTTTCTTCGCCCACATCCATTTTTACGGCACGGTCTGTTTCCAGGTCGTACACGTAAATGTCAACCAGCGAGTTGTCTTCGCCGGCCTTGGGGTATTTGTAGGTGTAAAGTTTAGGGTAAAGCGAATCGTAGTAGGTGAGGGTGTATTCCTTCACCCGGCTTTCGTCGAAACGGTAGTAGGCGATCTTTTTGCCGTCGGGCGACCAGAAGAAGGCTTTGGTAAAGCCGAATTCTTCTTCGTAAACCCAGTCGCAGGTGCCGTTGATGATCCGGTTGATTTTACCGTCGGCTGTGATTTGCTTTTCCTGGCCGGTGCTCAGGTCTTTCACAAAAATATTGTTGTCGCGCACAAAGGCCACCCTGCTGCCGTCGGGTGAAAAGTCGGCAAGCCGTTGTTTTTCCGAAGAAAGGGCTTCCAGTTTTTTCGTTTGCGTGTCCCAGATGTAAAACATCGAACGGGAGGAGTGCCGGTAAATGGCTTCCGTTTCGGTGGGAATCAAAAACTTCGTTTCGTCCTTGCTCATGGTGAACGAGCTGAGCCTGACGGGTTTTTCCATTCCGTCGGCGATCAGTTCTTCCGCCCTCACCAGTGTGGTGACCGAGTCGCCGGTTTTGTAATCGTAAACAATCACCGAGCCTTTTTTGATCATGGTGTAGTGTTTGCCGTTGCTTAAGGAATTGATGCCCCTGACCGATCGGGGGTAAAAACTGTAGTTGGTCCAAATGTCTTCGAGGGTGATGTTTTTGAGGCTGTCCTGGGCAAAAGAAGCCGTTGAAATCACTGTCAGGGCAACAAGCAGGAGGGAGGCGAATTTTTTCATATTTTTCCGTTGTTAAATGAATGGCCAAAGATAGGGGAAATGTAATTTTTTCTTTGCCGGCTTGTGGTAAATTTCTATTTTTGCCGCTGAAATGACCATGGGACTTTAGCTCAGTTGGTTTAGAGCGCATGCTTGACAGGCATGAGGTCAGCAGTTCGATTCTGCTAAGTCCCACCGTGGTAAGTGTAACAAATACAGATAAATAAGGTCGCCAGGATATTGGCGACCTTTTTGTATTTGCAATTAATTTGCAAGTAGAATTATAGAAATATTAAGCGAAAAAGGTTTTGAACACATACATTTGTTATAAAAATGGATGCGATCTTTAACTTTTTGTTTCATCACTGG
>JAJRWG010000267.1 GCA_024276895.1 Bacteroidota bacterium | reverse complement strand
TCGTCGCCGATGTCGATAAACAATCGCGAAAAAATACGAAACTCGCTGTTGGGCGAAGCCGGTACGGGCAGTCCGCATTGCAGCATGTATTGCAGTAGTCCGGTGGTTTTCAGGCAAACCGATTTGCCGCCGGCATTTGGCCCGGAAATTACCAGGATACGATTATTTTCATCCAGTTCCAGATCCAGGGGCACCACCTCTTTGTTTTGTGCACGGTGCGAAAGCAGCAGCAGGGGATGGAAGGCCGATTTGATTTGCAGGTAATTTCCGGATGCGAAAACGGGTTTCACACCGCCAACCTTTTGGGCAAAGAGGGCTTTGGCACGGATGAAATCCATAAGCCCCAGGAAGCGAAAAGCCTCGTTGAGGTTCTGGAGGTAAGGACGCAAGCTGTCGGTGAAACGGACGAGGATGCGTGTGATTTCGCGGCGTTCCTCGCTTTCCAGGCTGCGGATTTCGTTGTTCAGCTCGAAGGAAGCGGTGGGCTCCAAAAAAACCGTCTGTCCCGAGGCCGATTCGTCGTGGATAACACCGCCCAGCGCCCTTTTGTCAGCGGCATTCAAAGGGATGACGGGTCGTCCGTCGCGCAACGTAAGCTCTGCCTGTTTGGGTACCCAGCCCGATTTCCTGGCCAGGGCAAACGCCTTTTGCGCTTCGCGATAAACCTGCCGCTGTTTGGCGGCGATGGCTTTGCGGATCTCCGACAGCTTTTCCGATGCATTGTCTTTGATCTCTCCCTTGCTGTCAACAATGGCGTCGGCCAGTGGCAGTAACTCTTCAGGCAGAAAAATCTGTCCTGCAAGTTTGCTGAGCTCGGGAAAAGCCCCCTCTTCAGCCTTGTCAAAAAAGCGGAGTATTTCAAGAATGGTTTCCAAAGCCAGGCGCAGGCGGAAGAGCGTTTCCTGCCCGATGAAGGTGCCGGGTGTTTTCAGCGGGGTCAGCTCCTCGCGCAAATCGAAGTAATCTTTCGCGGGGAAGGGCAGTCCCTCCGACAGTATCCGGCCGAACTCTTCGGTCTGATCCAGCATTTTTTCAATGATTTCCCGTTTGGCGGAAAAGCGGATTTTCTCCACGAACTGCCTTCCCATGGGACTGATACAGGCCTCTGCAATTAGCATTCTGATTTGGTCAAAGCCTACTTTCTGCTCAAAGTTTCGGGGGTAAATCATCGGGGCAAAGGTAGGAATTAAGGCAGCAAATGAGTATTACTTATTTCAATCTGCCATGACGCTATAAATTTTTTGACAATAGTGGAAGATGGTAGTAATGTTGTAAATATCAGGGTAACGGTTAAATCAACCGGGATTCCGGCAAAATTTCTTCCGGTCACCGGACAAAAAACCGCAGGTTTTTATCTCGAAGCGGGCTTCACAGCTTACTGAATTGATTTTTAGCTGAGCCCCCCGGAGCCGTAAAATCCTGTTGAAATTGATTGTAAAGCATAATCCGGCTTTCCGCTAATAATACTTTGTCTGACTTCCAGGGCTTACAATCACGAAAATACTATCTTTGAAGCAGTGACTTGTACTGTGCTTTCAGCAAAATTGCAAAGAAGCAATTGCTGCCAGTACCTATAAAAACATCAACTTGTTAACAGTTATAATTGCAGGCATATTGCTCTCAACGGGCATCACTTTCTTTTACTTGTACCGGTCGTTAAAGCCCGTTTACAAGGATTACCGGGCATTTAAAAGGTATGATTGGCGTGTAAACATCGATAAAAGCAAAGCCAAGGCCGACCATGAGTTTGATGTTATTATTGTGGGATCGGGTATTGGGGGGCTGAGTTGTGGAAGCATGCTGGCAGCAAAAGGTTATAAGGTGCTGGTGCTGGAACAGGCACAAAACCTGGGGGGGTATTTTTCGGGTTTTAAACGCAACGGATTTCAGTTTAGCGTGGGTGTTGAAGATGTAAGTGGTTTATGGGTAGAAAACGGAACCTTGATGTACCTTCTGAAAATGACCGGCCTTAAAAAAGAAGACTATTTTATTGAAAATACAGTAAGGCAGTACTATGCCAATGGGATGGATATATTATTGGACAGTGGATCGCGGAATATAACCCAGGTTTTGTCGACGCTTTTTCCGGATGAAAAGGAAAATATTGCACGTTTTTTTGATGATGCAAAAAAGGCTTACGAGGAATTTTTCTCCGGCAACAGGGAATACGGCATTCCACTGTCACCTGATTTGATTGTAAAGGTGTTTGGCGTGAAAAAGTTATTGCGCTTTCCTAAAGAGAAACCAAACTTTTACAAATGGGCCACCAAAAATTTCAAGCAAAAACTGGATGAATATTTTAAAGACAGGAAACTGATTGATTTTGTGAGCACCTTAACCCACTATATTGATGCACCCCTTGAAAAAGTAAAGGGAAGCACTGCCATTGTAGCCTGTCTGTCGTACCTGATCTATGGCGGAGGATATTTACCCAAAAATGCAGGCATTCCTTTTACAAGGGCTTTGCACAAACTTATCGAAAAAAAAGGCGGCTCCGTTCTTACAAACCATAAGGTTGATAAAATAAATATTGTCGATGGGGTAGTTAGTGGTGTGAGTGTAAACGGACAATCCTTTTCGGCACCGGTTGTTGTTTCCAATGCCAATGCTTTGCATACTTATTTCGATTTAGTGGGTGAAGAAAACCTCGATAAAAAATTCACAGGCCGGATCAAAAACCTCAGACTTTCCACCTCGGTCTTTTCAGCCTATCTCGGGGTGGATATGGACCTCACGAAATATCCGGCAATAATTGCCAATAAAGACAAGCGTTTCGGCTTCGCTATCACGTCTAACATCGATCCTTCAAGGGCCCCCAAAGGCCAGGCAAGTGTATGTGTTATTGAGAAAGATATTGCAGCGCATTTTCCGGAACGGGGAACTGCCGCTTATCGAGATAAAAAAGCACAAAAACTGAATGCACTGATTGACAAGGTAGAGCAGCTTATTCCTTCCTTTGGTAAGCACATTGTAGTACAGGACGCAGCTACACCCCGAACTTTTGAGCGCTATACCTCAATGCCGGAGGGTGCAATGTATTGTTTTGAACAATCGTCGGAAATAAAGCGCCCTCAATTTAAAAGCCCGGTTAAAGGGCTGTATCTCGCCAGCGCATCCACAGGCCATGGGGGTGGGATTGAGTCAGTTGTGATGACAGGGATTATATGCAGCCACGATATCAACAACTGGGAAAGATGATAATTGGAGAGGTAGTGATTGGTGGTTTCTGTTTAAAGGTTTGCTAATCTGAAGACAGCGTAGAGCGGGATGTTCACAAAATCACCGGATTGGCTGAAATTCCTGGGTGAGGCCCTGTAAACAGTTTCGGGCTTATACCTTTCCGCGTAGCTCCTTAAGCTTTTAAGTTTCCTGCTACTACCACTTTTTACTTCCAAAGGAATAATCTTGCCCTGAGCGCCTAACAGAAAATCAACTTCAGCATCACTTTTTGAGGTCCAGTAAAACAATTCAGTGTTTCCGTAAGCCGTAAGTTCTTGTGCCACGAAGTTTTCGATAAACGCGCCGTTGAATTCAGAGAAGATTTCGGTGGGTTCCACGATCAGGTTTGAAGAAATATTCAACAAGGCACCAAGTAAGCCGGTGTCGTGTAAAAAGATTTTAAATTTCGAATAATCGGCATAAGCAGAAAGCGGGAGCTTTGGTGTTGCGACATTGTAAGCCAGGTTGATCAGCCCTGCATTTTTCAACCACTCGATCGTACTTTCAAAAGTTGCAGCACGTGCATTCCTGCGCACCTCGCCGTATTTGAATTTTTTGTTTTCCCTGGACAACTGCCTGGGAACCGATCGCCAGATTTCAGAAGTTTTTATGGCCTGCGAGCTGGAGGTGTATTTTGAGAAATCCCTTTGGTAAGCACTCAGGATTTCAGTTTGAATTTTCCTGGCTGAATTAATGTCATTGTTGTCAAGGAAGTCCTGTAAAACTTCGGGCATTCCTCCCAAAAAAAGATAAAGCTTAAAGTGCCTGATCAGTTTTTCATGCAAAACATCCGGAAAGGGATGGGATGGGGCGATGTCCTTTATTCTTTCGGCCAGAAGCTCTTCTCCAAAGGCTGAAAGGTATTCAATAAAAGTCAACGGATACATCGACAGAAAGTGAACTTTCCCCACCGGGAAACTACTACTTTTGCCAATGCTTACCCCCAATAATGAACCGGCCGCGACGATGTGGTATTGCGGGGCCTGTTCATAAAAATATTTCAAGCTGGTGAGGACCTCGGTAGCGGTCTGGATTTCATCGAAAAACAACAAAGTTCCCTCAGCACTTATGTTTCTCCCCAGGTAAAGGCCGATGTTGTTGATGATGTTTTCGGGTTTGAGTTCTGCTGCAAACAGATTTTGCAGATCCGTGCTTTGCTCAAAATTCAAATAGACATAATCGCTGTATTCATTCCGGCCGAACTCGTTTACAAGGAAAGTTTTCCCAACTTGTCGCGTTCCTTGCAACAGCAGCGGTTTTCTTTTCCTGCTGTTTTTCCATTCAAGTAAGTTGTTGTACAATTCACGTTTCATAGGTTTCCTCCAAAAAAACGTAAC
>JAJRWG010000266.1 GCA_024276895.1 Bacteroidota bacterium | reverse complement strand
GTCAGAGCAGGAAATATCAGCAAATAAATACCTTAAAATCCCCTTTTGGAAGGCCTGCCCTGCTGGTCAGGCAATTCTCACTGCTGTGCCCGTTTGGGATGAAAGCCGGTAAAGCGTTACTGTTTCACCACCCGTTGAGTTTTCGAAACGGCGCCCTTGCTCAGCAGGCGGAAGAAATAAACGCCGCTTCTCAGGTCGTGCATGGGAACATTCACCACACCGGATTGTCCGTTTATCCCGATGGTTTTCACTTGATTTCCAATGGCATCGTAAACCTCAAGCACAGCAATGCTGTTATTGTCAATCAGCGTGTAACTCACTTTAAAAGCCTGGTTGGCCGGATTGGGATAAGCTTTTGAAACCGCCAGGACTTGCCCCTCATTTTCAACTACAGGATCAATTCCGACGGTTCCTGAAATGACGGAAACACTCAGATCATCAAAGTAAAAACCATCTTCATTTATATAGCTGTCGGAATGCAGCGTAAACCTGATTTTGATTTCGTCGCCGGTAAAACCGGAAATATTCATTTCTTCGTACACCCACCCGCTCTGGCCATCGTAAACAGGCTCGCCGGGTGGCTGGAATTGTCCGGTACCCGATTTGGTGTAAATACCTTCCAGGGGTGTCCACTGTCCGTTGTCAACCGCTTTGGCTTCCACCTGCAGATAGTCCCAACCGGCTTCGATTTCCCATGTAGCCCAAAACCGCAAAAAAGCCATGGTGGTATTCGTGAGATCAATGGTTGTGTCAAGGGTGATGGGATTGTTGGATCCTTCCTGATAGTCACCAAAGGGAGAATCTGTAAAGGAATAGGGTGAGGAATGAAAATCCGATGCGGTCAGCGCCCATTTATCCGATGACCAGTTGGACAGGTCGTCGCCTTTATCTAAAAATATCTCGACTTCCGTTCCAAATACTTTTTCAATGGTATCGGAAACCACGTAATCACCGTTGTCAACATTCAACAGGTATCGGAAAGTGGTTCCGTTTTCAATACCGGCGGCAAGCATGAAACTGATGGAATCGGTTTCTTCCTGGAGCAGGTCCATATTTTCGTAATAAAATGGCCCTCCAACCTCGAAAAGATAATCGTCAAGCGGTGTGATGGATACCGTGAAAGTGTCAGCGGGTGTGAGTCCGAGCCTTTTGATAGTGAAGGGCAGGAAACCGTTTTCTTCGTCAAAAACAAGCGCTGCCTTGTCGGTAAGCGAGGCGTATTTCCCCACCAGCCGCGCGGCATGGATGTTTTGCCACATCTGATCCTGGCAAAGCGGGACGATGCGGCTTATCTGAGGCCAGAAGCCGTCACCGCCGTGGCCAATTTCGGGGGTGTAAGCCAGTATCTTATCCTTTGTTGTTTGTTCGCCGTACATCCAGTCGTCCGAACCGCCGTTGGTGGGGTAAATCGTAGTACTGCCCGGCCCGTAGGTATAGGCATTTTCTTTCGTCATTAAATTGGCATACTCACCGAGCAGTTCATCATCTGGTGAAGGATCCTCCGTCCACCCCCAGACATACAACGACAGATTGCCGTAAGCATGGTAATTCAGGGCAATTTTAAACTCGTGGTCGTTACAAAAGTCTCTTACATTTTTTATTTCGGGTTCTGAAAAAGCGGATGGTCCGCGGTAGGTTTCGTCAGAAGGGTAGGGCGAAGATCCGGTGTTGTTGTAGCCCCATTTGTAGGCGTAGTTTCTGTTGGGGTCAACACCCATGCTGCCATCACCGTTGTCGCGGCGGTTTTTGCGCCACATGCCACCACCGTTAGGAGCCTGAAGACGGTTGTATTCGTAACCGTCGGGGTTGAGAACCGGCACAAAATACATTTCGGTGGCATCCACCAATTGCTGAATGTCGGGGTCGGAATCATAATTTTCGAGCAGGTGCCACATGTACCAGATCATTTGTTGTACCCCCATGGGTTCGCGGGCATGGTGGATACCGGTGTAGAGCACCTCCGGCTCGTCCTCATCGGTGTTGGGGTTGTCGGAAATGCGCACCCAGTACAGCATTCTGCCTTCGAAGGTGAGGGTGTCCGTCGAAATGGCCTGACGCTGGGTGATCAGGCCGGGATAAAGTGCAACCATCGAATCCAGTTCGGCCATCACTTCATCAAGGGTGTAATAACCACCCATGGAGCCGTACTCCCAGTGCTGGGGAACAGGCCATTCTTCGTTGATGTTACGAATCACCTGTGCCTGACCGGCCGCAGCCCTGTCGGCATAATACTTTGAAACATCGGCAATGCGGACTTCGTAATCGAAACCTGCTTCGGAAAGGCCTGCTGTTTCGGCAGCGGAAAGATCGGTCTCAAAAAAAGCTCCTTTTTTTAGAATTCCTTCTTTTACATCGATACCGGTGGCAGCCAGTTGCTGTAAGGTTTTGCCGTTCAGCGAGACCCTGACTCTGGAGTACTTATTCTGGGCTGTTGCAGCAAGAAAAATAAGCAGGCTGATGGCGAGGGTAATAATTTCTTTTTTCATTTTTGTTTAATTAATTTTTAATGGGATGCGATAAGAGAAGACACTTTATTGGGGGGTAAAGTTGTCCGGTTGTAAATTTTTCCACTGCAAAGTGCCAATTAAATGTTCAATATCTTTTTGAATGAAGTCGATTACCGGTTTCAGGGAATCGTTGTTGGGGATCACATTGAAATAAAGTGCACCCCTTAAAAAGTGGGAAGCGCTGTCGGTAAGGAAAAACTGGTATGGCGATGCGGCGCCACTGCCTTCGATTTTGTAAGCCAGGCCGAAAACATTGCGCTGACGGTCAACGATCAGACTGTCGTAAATGGCATCTGCTTTGGGCATGTGCTTGGTTACCAGGGTGTGTGCGTCTTCCAGGTAGGTCATCAAATCACCGTCCACCTTTTTGTAGCTTAAGTGAAGCGTGGCTTTAAACGGCAGGAAGTTGATGTTCAGCCAGTACTTTTCGCCGGGTGCATGCAGGTCGGGACTCAGGCTTGCGTAAACGGGGTATTCAAAACGATAAGGAAAACTGCTGTCGAGCAAAACATAGTTTTTTTCGGGCAGGTCAATCCGGAAGTAACCCCTGGGTTTGGGTGTGTCCGGGCTGTTGTCGCAGGCCGAAAACAAAGCCGTCGCTGCAAACAGGACGGCTAAGGCTTTAATCATCCTGCTCGTCATCTTTTATGGGGTTTATTGTAATTTCCACTTCATTGATCTTGCGCGTGTCCACATCGGTTACCCTGAAATCGAACTGCTTGTAAGAGGTTTTTGAATTTTTTTCGGGAATCTTTCCACCCAGTTCCAGCAGCAGGCCGCCCAGCGAATCGGACTCGCCTTTCACCTGATCGAAAAAGTCATCCTCCAGGCGAAGGATCTTACAAAGGTCATTCAGCGGTGTTTTGGCCTCGAACCGGTATTTTGTGGGCGATAGTTTCTTGTAGCTGAACTGCTGGTCTTCCTTGTCGAACTCGTCGCTGATCTCGCCTACAATTTCTTCGATGATGTCTTCCAGCGTGATGATGCCCGAGGTGCCGCCGTATTCGTCCACTACAATGGCCAGGTGAATTTTTTTCTGCCTGAATTCCTGTAAAAGGTCGTTGAGTCGCTTGTTTTCGGGAACGTAGAACGGAGGTCTGAGCAACGACCGCCAGTCCACAATTTTTTGTTCGCCCGTAACGGGCAGCAAATCTTTGATGTAAAGCACACCTTTTATTTTATCGAGGTTGGCTTCGTAAACGGTAATGCGTGAAAAACCCGATTCCGCAACGACTTTCATCACCTCCGCAAAAGGCTGGTTGATTTCCAGGGCAGTAATGTTTACCCGCGATTGCATCACTTCGCTGGTTTCCTTTTCGCCAAAAGTGGCAATGCCTTTCAATATCATCTTTTCTTCTTCGGGCGCGCTGTCACCGGTAGTAATTTCGATGGCATCCGACAACTCGCTCATGGAAATGGCGTGGCCTTTTTTTCCGAACTTTTTATCGATTAATACGGTGGAACGCACGAGTAAAACGCTGAAAGGCTTAAAGATTTTCATGCTGAATTTCAACGGATGGGCCATGAAACGGGCGACCATCAGTGCTTCTTTGTTGGCCAGGATTTTCGGGATGATTTCGCCAAAAACAAGGATGACGGAGGTGATGGACAGCACTTCAACCACGAAAGCAAGCACGCGGTTGTCCGAAAAATCGAACAGCATGGCGGACAAATAAGTCGAAAGGATGACGATACTGACATTGATGAGGTTGTTGGCAATGAGGATGGTGGCCAGCAGTTCTTTGGGCTTGTCGCTGAACCGGAGGAGTATTTTGTCGCTCTTGCTGTTGCTGTGACGCAGTTCATCAAAATCGGAAGGGCTCAGCGAAAAGAAAGCCGTTTCGGAACCTGAAACCAGACCGGAAGAAATAATGAGCAAAACCAAAACCAGGATGCCGGCGAGCAGACCAAAGGGGATGTCCGTCAAAAACTGATTGGCCACCAGGCCCAAAAGGTGCTGATAAGGATCTAAATCGGCGTTTTCCAAAATGGAAGCATTCGGTTAACAATCATTACGCTGCAAAATTACTAAGAAAAAGCAGATTACGGTGCCTTAC
>JAJRWG010000265.1 GCA_024276895.1 Bacteroidota bacterium | reverse complement strand
TGGTCAAAATCAATTACCCTTGTGGTGCGTTCCGACTTGGTTACCGTCATCATTTCTTCAACAATTTTTTCGATGGTGTCGGCATCGGATTCTACAGCTCCTGTAAGCGGATAGCAGCCCAGCGTGCGGAAGCGAACTTTTTTCATCACCGCTTTTTTACGCAATTCTTCCGGCATCCGGTCGTCATCAACTATGATCAGATTACCGTCAACATCAACAACAGAACGTTCTTTTGCAAAATACAAGGGTACGATGGGGATGTTTTCCAGACGGATATACTGCCAGATGTCCAACTCGGTCCAGTTTGAAATGGGGAATACCCGGATCGATTCGCCTTTGTGTACTTTGGCATTGTAAATATTCCAGAGTTCGGGACGTTGGTTTTTAGGGTCCCATTGGTGAAACTTGTCACGAAAAGAATAAATCCTTTCTTTGGCACGCGATTTTTCCTCATCGCGGCGGGCACCCCCAAAAGCTGCATCGAATTTGTACTTGTCCAGTCCGGCCAGCAAAGCCTGTGTTTTCATCACATCCGTATGCACCTTGCTGCCGTGGGTAAAGGGGCCGATGCCGGCTTCAAAACCTTCTTTATTGTAGTGAACGATCAGGTTCCAGCCTTTTTCTTTGGTGTAATTTTCGCGGAATTCGATCATTTCCCTGAATTTCCACTTCGAGTCGATGTGCATCAGCGGGAAGGGCACCTTTCCGGGATAAAACGCCTTTTCGGCCAGCCTGACCATCACCGAAGAGTCTTTACCAATGGAGTAAAGCATGACGGGATTTTCAAATTCGGCAGCCACTTCACGGATAATGTGAATGGATTCGGCTTCCAGTTCCCTGAGGTTATTTATTGAATATGATTCCATCTAAAATCTTTTTTAAAAAACGGATTGTTGGTTAGTTTAAAATGTCAGTAACGTATCAGGGGTAAAATATAATCGAGGCATTTTTGTGTAGCCTGTTCTATGGTAAGCACATCTGTTTTTACTTCAATATCGGGTTTTTCCGGAGCATCAAAGGGCGAATCGATACCTGTAAAGTTCAGAATCTCGCCTTTTCTGGCCCTTTTGTACAAACCTTTGACATCGCGTTTTTCGCAAACTTCGATGGGTGCATTCACAAACACCTCGATAAAGTTTTCGCGTCCGATGATGTCGATGGCAATTTGACGAATATCCTCGGTGGGACTGATAAAACTGTTGATACAAATGATGCCGCAATTAAGGAACAATTTCGAAACTTCGGCAATCCTCCGGATGTTTTCTTCGCGATCCTCCACAGAAAAACCAAGGTTGTTGTTAATTCCGCTCCTGATGTTGTCGCCATCCAGTATTTGCGTGAGGAAACCCTGTTTGTTCAGTTCCTGTTCAACGTGCTGGGCAATTGTTGTTTTTCCCGAACCGGAAAGGCCTGTCAGCCATATAACTTTCGAGCGTTGGTTGAGCAGCTTCTCTTTCTCGGGTCGGCGCAAAATGCGGTTGAAAACCGTGTGGATGTTGTTGTCTGTCTTACTCATCAATTCAGTCGTTAATCAAAATGTTAAAGCATTAGTTAATCCGTCCTGCCTTCCGTTTGCTTTTCCGGAAAAGCAATGAACGGCAAATATCAAGAATTTCTGTTTGCATAAGCAATAAACCAGGGATTTAAAATATCTTTTTTGTTATATTTTAGCTCTTCATCCCTGTTTCCGGCCTGCACAACGCGGCCTCCCATGGCTTTCACGAGGGCATGCCCTGCTGCCGTGTCCCATTCTGAAGTCGGTGCAAAACGCGGATATACATCAGCTTTGCCTTCGGCGATCATGCAGATTTTCAAGGAGCTGCCTCTGGAGATGATGTCTACGTTCCGGTGCTCTTTCTTTAGTTCATCAATAAAACGGCTGGTTTCCTCTGTCAGATGTGAGCGGCTGGCAACTATCGTAAAGGGCCTTTCTTCAGCCTGCTTAACAGGTAACTTCACCGCTTTTTCAACCAGCAGATCCGATGCAGCCAAAGCAGTCGCGGCCCGTTCAAGCTTGAAGGCACCGAAACCTGTTTCACCGAAGTACAATTCGTCGGTAACCGGAACGTACACGACCCCGAGTACCGGGATGCCGTTTTTTATGAGGGCGATGTTCACGGTGAATTCGCCGTTGCGTTTCACAAACTCCTTGGTTCCGTCCAAAGGATCAATCAGCCAGAAGGTGGTCCATTCTTTTCTAAGTTCGAAGTCCAGAATATTTCCTTCCTCGCTTAAAACAGGAATATCCGTCGGCACCAGCTTACTTTCAATGATAAGGTGGGCATTCCGGTCGGCCTGGGTCAGGGGCGAATTGTCCGACTTAAAATCAACATTAAAATCCGTATTGTAAACCTTTAAAATTTCTTTGCCGGCCAAAATGGATGCTTCAATTGCTATCTCTAAATATTTATTCATTCTCTGATAATTTATGCTAGTAAAGTGAAAGATCGAATTGGAGAATTAAAACTACAACGACCACAACCATGTACAGGAGTGTCAGTGGTGTACCGATTTTAAGAAAGTCGGTGAATTTATAACCTCCGGGGCCAAAAACCATGAGGTTTGTCTGGTAGCCGATAGGGGTTAAAAAGCTGGCTGCACCGGCAAAAGCCACCAGAAGGATGAATGGTTTCGGGTCAAGTTGCAACTCGATGGCGATAGATAACACAATTGGAAACAAAATGGCCACAGCAGCCTTGTTGGTAATCAGTGCACCCAAAACATTTGTCAGCAAAAATATTCCGGCAAATATCCCAACAATACCCATAGGTTTCAGCAGGCTGAAAATCAAGTGGGCTGAATGGTCCGCAACTCCGGATTTGATCATGGCAATTCCCAGGGCCAGCGAAAGCGCGATAACGATAATCAGATTGAAATCAATGCTTTTTGCTATTGCCTTCGGGGAAATAATCCCCATGACAGATAACAGGATGAGAAAGGTTAGAAGACCGTTAAATAGTGGAAAGATATTCAGCGCAGCAAGGGCCACGACGGCAATTGTACCGCCAACCAGTACGATATTGCTGTACCCGGAATGGTTTTGAATGTCTTTAATTTTACTGATGACGTAAAAATCTTTATGATCGTTCACCCGCTTGGCAAAATCGCCTCCCACCAGCAGCAGCAAGACATCGCCAGCAGCCAGCCTGACGTCGCCGATTTTTCCTGAAATGCGTTCTCCGTTCCGGTGGATGGCCACGATGGCAGCGTCATATTTTCCCCTGAAATTGATTTGCTTTGCCGTACTTCCGATCAGGGTGGAGTTGTGCGAAATGACCACCTCGATCATTCCGGAATAATCTTTTTTATCGATCATGCCTGTTTGAGACAAGAGTAAATCCCCACTCGATTCAACCATTTCGGCAATGCTGTCGGTTTCGCCGGCAAACATCAACACATCGTTCCTGAAAATCTTGGTAGCAGGCGTAACCGGAGAAATGCTGTTTCCTTCCCTTAAAATTTCAATTAAAAACAATCCTTTCAGGTTACGCATTTCGGCCTGTTCAACTGTTAATCCGTGCAGTCCTGAATCTCTTTTCACTTTTACCTCAGCAATATATTCCCTG
>JAJRWG010000264.1 GCA_024276895.1 Bacteroidota bacterium | reverse complement strand
TTGCAGGGCACCGGAAAAACTCTTTGTGTTTTCGTCCCAGATGCCGTAATGAACCGCGAGCTCGCGCTCCAGCTTCCACCACTTTTTGTAGTGTAACTGGGTTTGGTTGTAATAATCGGCAATGTCGTGCTTGGTGAACATGTAAGGGCTTTGTACAGGCTAAAGTAGGAATAATTCCCGGCGCAACAACTCGTTGGGTTTTATTTTGAGGTGCCGGGATAAAATGAATTCAAGTAACTAATCAGTGTATTGAAAAGAATTAATGAACTTTATTGTTTCCGGATTCCCGGTAAAAATCAATCACATTGACCACCCTTTGGTTTTGGGGGATGCTGCCATTGATGATGGCCACGTAAGTTTCCGATATTTCCGCAAAAACCCTGGCTGTGGGATGCAGTTCATCGTACCAGTACCTCCCGGGCCTTTTGTTCCTGAGGTTTTCCAGGTAGCGGGTGAAACCCCTCACGTCCACGTGATAAATGTTCGGGTATTCCTTTCCCAACTCAATCAACATCTCATTAAAATCGAATATCAAAGCCGTGATGATTGATTCCTGGGTGTAGCTGTCTGTAATGCCCAGTTTCTCAAGCGGCCCCTTCAGCCAAATCCCGTTTTTAATAAATAGCTGAATGCCGAATCTTCTTCGTGAATTTGGATTCGCATAGTCGTAACCCTGGGTGATGATCTTCAAGGAATCAAAATGAACGGAATCCATTTTCCGGAGCGACTCGAAAAGTATTTTGTATTCCAGCTTAAAGCTTACCAGAAACCGGTAAAAGTCTTTGTTGAGGTAACGGCGCCCGTTGACAATTTTATTGAGCAGGGCCGCATCAAGATGAGCGGTGTAAACAGGCATCGAATCCTCGAAAGCCTGGTACTGGATGGGGCAAAAACCGGCATTGCACATGGGTACGGGTTGGTTGTTTTGCCTCAGCACGACATATTCGCGGTAGTCGTTCAAAAAGGGAGAATCTTCCGGTATGGGTGATCCTGAAATCAAAGTAGTCAACCTTTCATTTTCCAGCAAATCGTTCCCACCGCCGCTCATGATAAAAACGTCAGGCTTAATGTGCATATACCGTCCCTGATATTCGCCGCTGGCAACCATGTTGGCGGCCCAGTCCCCACCGGAGGCAATGCTGTTTACGGCAAGGTTCTCCTGTTTCATCAGGTTGTCGGTGATGTCTTTTAAAAACAAAGGGTATTCAAACCACGAATCGCCTTCAACAAGTACGATTTTATGATTTGGAAACCGTGTTTTGTCGGCAAAATCATCCCGGAGCTTTTTATTGAACTTTTTAACCCTCTTGTCATTTGACTTTCGGTTCAGTGAACCCAGAAACCCGTCGGAAGAGGATGATTCATTCTTGATCCCGGCGATGGAATCAGTATAAATGGTTGCCGTAATCTGATTCAGCCTGCCCATATCGACATGCTGAAGGTTGTCGCATAACAACCGCCAGTTGGTGTCGCTTTTGTTGAAAAAACTGGTTGGATTTACCCAGAGGGAATCCAGCAGCTTATCCACAAGGTCTTTTTTCGTGACGGAAGGGTCATCTTGAGGAAAAGCATTCAGGGCTAAAAAGACAAAAAAGATGATGGCAAGATGTTTCAATGTTTTTTATTTATCTCTATGGGGATTAGACGTTTCCGGATGGAATCCTTACAGTTAAACCGTCCCGGTTACTGCATCTGTTAACCCGGATTTGTCATTAGAAGGAACGAACTAATGACAAGTGCGGTAGCCGGCGGGGGGAATCCGGGTTAACCCCGCGTTAGAAAATCTTACTTTTTGCAAGCGGCAAAATGTTAGATTTTCTTAGGCGAATCGTCATGGGTTCTTGCTGTATTTCAACAAAATATAATATATTTTTGCACGACAGAGCTGTTAGAAATCTAATCCTAATGACGATTTTGGGTTAAACGGTGGAAGCATTCCGGCCGGTTTTACCGGATTAAACTTACCAGCATAAATCCCCCAACCAGAACAAACAGTATGGAAACACCCATTTTCATCAGGTCTTCGGGTAATTTTTTTTGCAAAAGCGGCCCCAACTGCCCCCCGATGACCACGCCGGGAATGGTAAAAAGGACGACGTTTAAAATCTGGTTCATGGCTGAGGTTTCAGCATTGGCGGCAAATTCAAAGAAGTGCCCGACAGAGGCCGCCAGTACGGTTATCACCAAAACAAAAACGGAGGTGGCCACGGCAACCGGCGGCGGTACCTTACATCTTGCCACGAGGTGATATTCCTGCAGTTCGGCCAGCCCAACGGATATCATCCCCACGAAAGCCCCGCCGATACCTGCGAAAAGCCGTCCCATGTCCTTGTGGCAAACCGTGTATTGAAATTGCCTGCCCGCTTTGTCAATCAGCAGTTTTTCGTAGTGGATCTTGTACGCTTCTTTTCTCTCGGTCTCTCTTTTTTCGCGCTCTTCTTTCCTCCACGACATAAAAAGTTGCGATCCGATGAAAATGATGCCTGCGGCAAAGATGGCTTTTAAAACATCCGGAGATACTTCCGATCCGTAAATGCTGCCAAGAATGGCAAGCGGCACAGAAAACATCAGCAGGTTTAGTCCCAGTTTATAGTCGATGAGCCTGGCTTTAACGTAAGCGAAAAGTCCTGAAGAAAAGCCGAACAATTCGGTAATAAGTGCTGTTCCGATGGCAACGACAGGGTCTAGTTTCAATGCCAGCATAAACAGGGGAGCGAAAAAAACGGCTCCGCCGATTCCGCTTGACATGGCAATGGTTGC
>JAJRWG010000263.1 GCA_024276895.1 Bacteroidota bacterium | reverse complement strand
GAAGACCAGACAGCCGATCTGACCATGACCCTGATCAACAAAAGCGGTAAACAACGAGTCAGAAAAATCAAACAGTTTACCAAAGACATGGGCGATGTGGAGAAAAGTATCATGTTTTTTGTTTCGCCCGCCGATGTGAAAAACACATCTTTTATGAGCTGGACTTACGACTCCGATAAAAACGACGACCAGTGGATTTATCTGCCCGCCATCAGGAAAGTAAAACGGATTTCGAGCGATAGCAAAAGCGATTACTTCATGGGTTCCGATTTTACCTACGATGATTTGGGCGACCGCAAACCGGACGACGACACCCACAAGCTTTTGGGTGAAGAAACCATCGACGGTGTAGATTACTACATAGTGGAAAGCGTCCCGAAAGATGAGGATTACATGTATTCAAAAACGAAAACATGGGTGCGGAAAGACAATTTCATCGGCTTGAAAAAGGAATTTTACGATGAGGACGGTGAATTGCTGAAAATTTTGAAGATCGTAAAGTTCGAGGAAATATCGGGAATCTTGCTTATCACCCATTCCGAGATGGAAAACCTGCAGAAAAACCACCGGACCAAAATGGAACTCAACAATGTCAGAATCAACACCGGCATTCCCGCATCAAAGTTCACCGAGCGGATGATGATGAGAGGGATTTAGGAGGGATGAATGATGAGTGGTGAGTTTGGAGTGGCGAGTTTGGAGTGTAGAGTGATGAATGTTGAGTTGATTTGAAGGGATAAAATGTACAGGCGGTTTCTCATATTGTTTGGCGCAACCGTGCTTGCTGTTGCGGCACCCGGGCAGGGAAAAAACGACGCTGTTCCGGAAATCGGGCTGGGCACGATTTCCCGCGTCAATATGGGCGATAGCTACATCAGTTTTCCAACGGATATCGGCAATATCGAACCGCTGTGGTTTGAAGCCAACCTGATACCCAGTTTCAATATTCGCGTCAACAAGGATTCAAGGCTGATGGGTGTACTCAGCCCGCAAATCATCCTCAGGATGTATCGCGAGGAATCCTATCCGGTACGTACCCCCAGCTATATTCCGCAAATCACGGTTTTCTACAAACTGATCTCGAAAAATTATGCCAAAAGCCTGAGTATTTTTGGCAAAATCGGACACCATTCCAACGGTCAGGATGGCGATTTTTACCTCAAAGATGGTGAGGTGAATCTCAAAACGGGTGATTTTTCAACCAACTTTTTCGAGTTGGGTGTCATCAAGACCAATTACAACAAACGATTCAATGCCGTCCAGTTTTTCGGCACTTCTTTCGTACTTCATCCGCCTGCTTTGAGCAATACCTCTTTGCAGGGCAAATATGCCTTCTACCGCTGGAAAGCCATGTTCTCGATTTTTAAACTGCCCGTCAGCGATACACAGGCCCGTAAAAAGGCAAGCATCTCCCTGAAGGGCCAGTTGGGGTGGTCGTTCGGGGAAATCAACGACTGGAAGCCTTATTCCTTAAACAGGGCTATTCTCAGTTTCACCTTCTATTACCATCCGAAGTTCCTGGAAGACATCGGTTTTTTTGCGCAGGTTTACCAGGGGATGGATTACTACAATATCTATTTTATTCACCAGATTAGTGTGATACGTTTTGGGATCATGACTGAAATATTAAACTTTTAATCTTAAAAAAACCGTATAAGAATGAAGTACGTAATGATTTTTACTGCACTTGTTTTTCTGACTTCCTGCACCGATTGCGGTTCGGGAAAGCAAAAGGCGAACGAACAAGAAACATCTCACCAATCGCACACTTCCGAAGTATGCCTCGACAACGGCAAAAAATGGAAAGTCAATTTTGCAACCACCAAAGGCATCAACAACATGAAAGCCAGGCTGGAGGCGATCAGCGAAAAAAGTACCCTGGCCGATTACCGTAAACTTGGCGAAGGACTGCAAACGGAGTTCCGGCATATTTTTCAGCGTTGTGACATGACGGGCGAAGCCCACAACCAGTTGCACAACTACCTGCAACCGATGCCTGCCTGGTTTTCAGATTTGAAAGAAGGCGACATGTTGCGCTGCCGTTCGGCCGTTGTTGCGCTGAACAGCCATCTTAAAAGATTTGATACTTATTTCAGGTAAGAAACAGCGTGAAACGGAGTTGATTAATGCAGTTATGGACAATACTTTGAAAATTATAAACACATGAAAAAGAGAATTTTGCATCTTGTAGTCCTGCTTTTAGCGGGACAGGCGGCAGTGTCGCAAACCACGGTCGGACTCAACGGCTTTGTGCGCAATTACACCGGCATCATGTACGAAAACGGCGACTTCAACATGTTGCAGAATACCCTGAACCTGGATTTCAATCTGATGGGCGATAAAATGGCATTGAAAGCCAATCCCATGCTTTACCTTTACGGGATTGACAGCCTTGACTTCGTGATGCGGGAAATATACCTCGACCTGTATTTCAAAAGTGTTGACATCCGTGTGGGAAAGCAGCAAATTGTCTGGGGCAGGGCTGACGGTGTGTTCATTACCGACATCGTTTCGCCCCTGAACCTCTTCGAGTTCCTGTTGCCCGATTTTGATGAGATCAGGATAGGGGTGTACGCCGCCAGGGTTGATTTTTATCTCGGCAACAGTACCATCGAAGCCATCTGGAAGCCCATTTTCGCTCCCAATGTTTTCCCACAGCAAGGTTCCATCTGGTACAAACCGCCCGAGCTCCCGGCGCCGGCAACCTTCGACCTGTCCAAACAAAGCGTTAAACCGACGCTTGAAAACAGTGAGGTTTATCTGAAGTATTCGCTGTCTTCCTCCGCCATCGACTTCGACCTGATGGCTGCCTACACCTGGGATGCTACACCAGCCAGGTATGTGGACAAATATTTTGGTTTTGACACGACAACAAATATGCCTGTCGTGGACAGTTTGCTGATTACACCCGAATACAAGCGTCTCCCACTCACGGGGGGGTCGTTTACTTCAACGGTCAAGGGCTTTGTGGTCAGGGGTGAAGCAGCTTATTATTTCGGAAAATATTTTCAGACGACCGACCCCATGGCCGGGGGAACACTTATGCAGAAGGATTACCTGCATTACGTGCTGGGCCTTGATTACGGTGTGGGCAATCTGAG